>JBKPGW010000144.1:0-16141 GCA_046729555.1 Actinomycetota bacterium
CGCTGGACGGGCATCCCCGTCGACCGACTCCTCGAGGGGGAGACCGAGAAGCTCATCCACATGGAGGAGCGGCTGCACCGGCGCGTCGTCGGCCAGGACGAGGCGGTGGAGGCGGTGGCGAACGCGCTGCGCCGCGCCCGCACGGGCCTCCAGGATCCGAACCGGCCGATCGGCTCGTTCGTGTTCCTCGGGCCCACCGGCGTCGGCAAGACCGAGCTTGCGCGTGCGCTCGCGGAATTCATGTTCGACGACGAACGCGCGCTCGTCCGGCTCGACATGTCCGAGTACCAGGAGCGACACACGGTCGCGCGCCTGATTGGCGCCCCGCCCGGCTACGTCGGCTACGAGGAGGGCGGGCAGCTCACCGAGGCGGTGCGGCGGCGTCCGTATTCGGTGATCCTCCTCGACGAGATCGAGAAGGCGCACAACGAGGTCTTCGACGTGCTGCTGCAGATCCTCGACGACGGTCGCCTCACCGACGGCCACGGACGCACCGTCGACTTCCGCAACACGGTCCTGATCATGACCTCGAACCTGCGGACGCCCGACCAGATGCGGGAGTTCTTCCGGCCGGAGTTCCTCAACCGCATCGACGAGATCGTCGAGTTCAAGGCGCTGACGAAGGAGCAGCTCGGCGAGATCGTCGAGCTGCAGCTGGCGCGGCTGCGGACGCGGCTGGCCGAGCGTGGGATCGAGCTCGAGCTGACTGAGGATGCAAAGCAGGTGGTCGCCGATGCCGGCTGGGATCCGACCTACGGTGCGCGGCCGCTCAAGCGCGCGCTCCAGCGAATGGTCGAGAACCCGCTCGCGTTGCGCCTGCTCGAAGGCGAGTTCGCGGACGGCGACACGGTGCGTGTCGACGCACAGAACGGGGAGCTCGTGTTCGAACGCGCGGGCGTCCGCGAGCCCGCCGTCGTGTAGCGGATGCCGGAGGATTACTTCGGCGAGGAGGTCGCCGCCGAGTACGACGCGTCGGCCGAGCACGATCCGATGTTCTCGCCGGAGGCGATCGACCCGGTCGTCGACTTCCTGGTCGAGCTGGCGGGTGACGGACGGGCGCTCGAGCTCGGCATCGGCACAGGGCGGATCGCACTGCCCCTCGCGGAGCGAGGTGTTCCCGTGCACGGCATCGATCTCTCCGAAGCGATGGTTGCCCGCCTGCGCGCGAAGCCGGGCGCGGAGAACATCGGCGTCACCATCGGCGACTTCGCGACGACGAAGGTCGACGGGACGTTCACGCTGGCCTACGTCGTCTACAACACGATCCAGAACCTGACGACGCAGGACGCGCAAGTCGCCTGCTTCCAGAACGTCGCAGACCACCTCGAGCCCGGCGGCTGCTTCGTGATCGAGGTCGGGCTACCGGACCTCAAGGGCGAGAAGCTGCGCATCTTCGACTTCGGCGACACGCACATCGGGATCGACGAGTACGACGTTGCGAACCAGGGGCTGATCCCGCACCACTACACGCGCACCGCTGACGGGACGTTCAGGTACTCGTGGGGCCCGTTCCGCTACGTCTGGCCGTCCGAGCTCGACCTGATGGCGCGACTCGCCGGCATGACGTTGCGGGAGCGCTGGAGCGGCTGGAAGGGCGAACCGTTCACGAGCGAGAGCACGAAGCTCGTCGGCGTCTGGGAGAAGCGATGACTTCCGGGGTCTGACCCCTCCGGGGTCAGACCCCAGCAGTTCGGTTACAGGTCGCCGGGGTCGTCGAAGAAGTCGGCGCCCGCCTGCTCGGGCGGCGCGCCGTAGATGTACAGCACGAGCTCCTCGTCGCCCTCGTTGCGGACGAGCAAGGGCGTGCCCGGCTCGACGGCGACGACGCTCTGCGGGCCGACGTCGATGCGCTCGGGCGGATCGCCGAGTTGCATCGTCAACTGCCCGGAGAGGACCACGAAGACCTCCTCCTGCACCTTGTCCGCGTGCCGGCGGCCGCGCGTCTTCGACGGGTAGCGCCAGATCCGCGCACGTGAGCTCTGCAGGCTCGCGAGATCCGTGACTTCCGCGTACTTCCGCGGCTCCTGTCCTTCGATGGCCGGTGGCCGCTCTTCCCAGTCCACCTTCGCTGCGTCGACGACGTGGTAGCCCACGCCGCGATCTTACGAGACAATGACCTTCATGAGCTTGTACCACGAAAGCAGCCGGAAGCTGCAGGATCGCTTCGACACTCGGCGCCTCGCGGACCGGATCGAGGAACGGATCGTCCGCGACCACATCGACGCGGACGACCGTGCGTTCATCGAAGCACGCGACATGTTCTTCATCGCGACGGTTGACGAAGAGGGACAGCCGCAGTGCTCGTACAAGGGCGGCGAGCCCGGTTTCGTGCGCGTGCTCGACGACCGGACGATCGCGTTTCCGGTCTACGACGGCAACGGCATGTATCTGACCGCCGGCAACCTGCTTGCGACGAAGAAGGTCGGCCTGCTCTTCATCGACCTGGAAGGGCGGAAGCGGATGCGGCTGAACGGGAGCGCCTCCGTGGACGATGACGATCCACTGCTGGCGGAGTACCCGGAGGCGCAGCTCGTCGTTCGCGTCGCCGCGACCGAGGTCTTCCCCAACTGTCCGCGCTACATCCACGAGTACAAGCTTGTTGCTCGCTCCCGGTTCGTGCCGAAGGCTGAGTGCGAGACGCCGGTCCCGAAGTGGAAGCAGAGCGAGTGGGCGCACGACGTGCTGCCCGAAGGCGATCCGGCCGGAGATCCGTCGCGCGAGGTCATCGCGCGAGGGTGAGCTTCTCCCGCCGCGAGCTGCTCAAGCGCACGACCGCGCTCGTTGTCCTCTCACGGCTGACGTGGCTGGACGGCGCGATCCGGTTTCTCGTCGGCAACCTGCAGGACTTGACGGCGTTCCTCGCCTACTCGACCCGTGCGGGGTGGCGCGCGGCCCGCTATTCAGGCGTCGCCCACGGCCACAAGGAGTTCAAGGGCTACTGGCATGCGTGACGTGATCGTCGTCGGCGCCGGCGCCGGCGGACCGGTCGTCGCCAAAGAGCTCGCCGCGCATGGTCTCGACGTCTGCTCCTGGAAGCGGGCGCGGCGTGGGAGGACGCGGAACACCAGTGGTCGCACGACGAGAACGAGGCAAACAATCCCGCCACCGGCATCTTCGCTTCGGGCCCGGCGATCGCACGCAGGCGCCGTGGGCACGTGACCTGCCGCAGAACTGCTTCGTTTGGCAAACCGCGGGCGTGGGCGGTTCGACGGTGCACTACTTCGGCAACTCGCCGCGGGCGATGCCGGGCGCGCGTTCGACGGGCCGCTCAGGTATGTCGACCTGATCCCCTACTACGAATGGGTCGAGTACACCCTTCCCGTGCAGACGGCGGCGATGGGCACGAAGGAGGAGCGGTTCCTGCGCGCCGCGACGAAGATCGGACTCCCGACGCAGACGTCCAAGGACATCTCTGGAGCCGCCTGCAGGCCGCAGGAAAACGCGATCCTGCAGCCGCGGGGGACGGCGGGGCGCACGAACAAGGCGAGGCAGCTCGTGTATCCGCGCGCGAAGGGCTGCACGTTCTGCGGCGACTGCCCCCAGGGCTGCTTCCTCCCGCTCAAGTCGCCCCGCAACCTGAAGGCCAAGCGCTCCACGCACACGAGCTACGTGCCGATGGCGCTGACCGCGGACCGGTGGGCCCGTCGCAAGGCAGTCACGCTCGTTCCCGACGCATTCGCGCTGACGATCGAGACGGCAGACGGCCGGGTGCGGGGGATCACCTGGCGCAACACCCGCACCGGCGCGACGACCACGGAAGAAGCCAAGGTCGTGGTGCTCGCAGCCGGCCCGATCGAGACGCCGCGACTCGACTACGTCGTCGGTCGTCTGCCTCACTACACCGGTTCGAGCAAAGGACCAACGTCGGCGGCGCGCGCGGGCTTCGCCGGGCACGGCTCGCTCGAGCAGATTGGCCTCCCGCCAGGACTGCAGGCGCAAGGCCTCACCGACAGCGAGGAGTCGAGCCGGCGACTGCGCGGCGCACGCCTGGCTCGATTCCTGTCGAACGTCGATCGCCTGATGTCGATCGCGGTGATCACGGACGACGACGTCGTGCCCGAGAACCGCGTCACGCTCTCAAAAGTGCTCAGTCCCGACGCGCACGGCCCCGTCGCGCGGGTCGAGCTCCGCCGGCGCACGGCGCGGACGCTCGCGAACCGGGATTTCCCGGCGGCGCGCGCCGTCGAGATCCTCCGCGCCGCTGGTGCACGCGAGATCGTGCGCATGAACTTGGCACCGATCCTCTTGCACATCCACAGCACGATGCGGCTGGGCGTCGTGCTCAACGGCGATGCGGAGTCGCGCTGGGTCGAGCGGCTGTTCGTGGCCGACAACTCGGCGCTGCCGAATGCGGTCGGCGGCCCGAACCCGACCCTGACGACGCAGGCGCTCGCGACGCGGACGGCCGAGAAGATCTTCGTCCGCCACTTCGGCGGGGATCCGTGGGTCGGGCGCGAGTCACCGGTGTCGTCGGTCGACGACACGGTGACTGCGGCGGTGCTTGCGGCTCTAGAACTGTGCGCGCATGCCGCGGATCAACGCGGCTGCGTAACGCATGCCCTCGGCATCCGGCTCGCGGCCCATGAAGCGCCACCTGCGCTGCTCGAACCAGAGACACGCGCGCAGCTCTTGCAGCGTGCGCGGCACCTCGCCCGTCCTGCGCCAGCGCGCGAACGCGCTGGTTGCGAACTCCCTGCAGCCCTCACGATCCTTCGGAGCGAACGTGACGGCAAAGCGTGCGTAGTCGCTCCAATCACCGTAGGTGGTCGGCAGGTCCTGCGGCCTCAGCTCCCCCGTTTGGATCTGTGCGGCGTACATCTCTTACCTCCGGGAACACAGAGGGTCACTGCGGCGGCCCTCTAGCGGCTGTCCCTATCTGAGACGCGCGAGCGGCGCAGATCTTGCGGGCGTTCGCAGAAATCCCCCTCCTGGGGTACAGGCATAGGAAAGGCCGCCCCTGCGGTGGACGGCCTTTGTCTGTTGTTCGCCGCCGGGCTTGCGGCGGGCCCGCGGCGGTTTTTGTTGCGCTGAGTGTTGAGATGCCGCCCCTAGGAGTTCCTTGCGCCGATTCACCCATTCCGGTGACTAGCGTTCGGGCTGTGATCCTTGTCGTCGCGGCGACAGAACGTGAACTGGCGGGCGCGGATGGGGCCGCCTTCCTGGTCTGCGGGGTCGGGCCGGTGGAGGCCGCCGTGGCGACGGCAGGCGCCCTGGTGGAGCACCGCCCCTCCGGGCTGCTGCACGTCGGGATCGCGGGTGCGCGCGGGATCGACGCGCCGACGCTCGTGATCGGCTCGGAGGCGGTGTACGAGGACGCCGCCGGTGGCCCGCTCGTCCCGGGTCGCGTGCCTGCGGACCCGCAGCTGCTCGCAGCGGCGCGCCGCGCACTGCCGGACGCGCGGGTGCTGCCGATCGGAACGAGTGCGCGCGTCGGGGGAACCAGCGGCTGCACGGTCGAGGCCATGGAGGGATTCGCAGTGCTGCGGGCGGCGGAGCTCGCCGGCGTCCCGGCGGTCGAGGTGCGCGCGGTCTCGAACGAGATCGACGAGCCCGACCGCGCCCGCTGGCGCTTCGACGACGCGCTCGCCGAGCTCGACCGGGCGCTGCCGCTCCTGCTCGCAGAGCTCACGTGACCAGGCGCATCTGGCTGCGCGCGGCCGCGCTCGTGCTGGTCGCGGCGGGGATCATCGTCGGGCTGACGGTCTACTTCAGCTCGGAGAACACGCCGCCGTGCCTCGTCTCCGGGGTTTCCGACTGGCATCCGCCGAGGGATGGCGACACGCACCGCTACGCCGTCGTGTTCCCGGACCGGGCCGCGTGCTTCTTCGCGATCGACGACGAGAACAAGCTCGTCGGAGCGCTCCGGCTCGCGCAGGCACGGTCGATCTCGTACGCCGCGCCGCTGCTGGGCAACGTCGCGCTACGGACGTCAGCCGGGCCGTTCACGCTCGATCTACGCCGCGGCAGTATCCGCAAGGGCGGGGTCGTCCCGTTCGCGTCCGACATCGTCACGGCGACCGACGTAGAGCACGAAGTCATGTACGTGACGCAACGCGGCCTGCTCGGGTTTCGCGTGATCGACCTCCGCACCGGCTTGACGCGTTTCGTCGTGCACTTCAAGGGCTTCACCTGGAACCGCCGGTTCGGGCCGAATCCGCCGAGCCACGGCCTCGCGCTCGCGCCGGACCGTCCCGAGCTGTGGGTGCTCGATACGCCGAACCGCACGCTGCACGTGTTCGACGTCAGCGCGCTGCCGGACGGCCCGCCGCGCCGGGTCGAGGACGTCCGGCTGGCGAAGACCTTTACGCAGATCGGCTCGCTCACGCAGAGCGCGGACGGCCGGTTCCTCTACGTGGGCGACTCGGGCGACGTGGTCGACACCCGGACGCGCAAGCCCATGGCGAATCTCGAGGCGCTTCAGCACTCGCGCGTCGTGCTAGAAGTGGACTGGGTCGACGGCCATCCCGTCTTCCCGGGCTTCCCCCGCTAGATTCGAAGCGTGCCGCGCGGCCAACTTCCGCCACCGCTGCCTCCGGAGACGCGTACGGTCGGACAGCTCGTCGCCGAGGCGCTGCGGCTGTATGGCGCGCGCTTCTGGCCGTCGCTCGCGCTCGGCATCGGTCCTGCGCTGCTCGGGATCGCCGCGGCCGAGCTCGACGGAGGGGTGCGCGCCGGGATCGTGCTCGGCGCCGGCCCCCTCATCCTGGCATCGTCGTATGCGGGCGCCGTCGCACTGGTGCGGCCGATCGGCCGCGGGCGCTACGTCGGCGTTGCACTCGCCGTCGGGTTCCTCGCCTTCCTGCCCGTCTGCGTCTCGCGGCTCTGGATCTTTCCGGGCATCTACCTGCTCGCCCTCGCGTGGCTGGCGCTCGTCGGCCTGGCGGTTCCGGCCGCGCTCGTCGAGCGCCGCGGCTACACCGATTCCCTACGGCGTGGCGTGCAGCTCGCGCGGGCGGACTACATCCACGCGCTCGGCTCGCTGGCGACGCTCGCGATCACGATCTTCCTCACCGGGCTCGTGATCTTCTTCGCCCTGCGGGAGGGGAGCGGCCAGGCGCTGCGCATCGCCGCAGTGCTGGCGCTGCTGGTGCTGGCGCCTGTCTTCGTGCTGGGTGCCGCGGTGCTGTACGTCGACCAGGCTGCGCGAGTAGAGTCGAGCCCCCGAGCGAGGAGGAGGCGCAATGGCGACGTACATTCTTCTTTCCAGCCTAACGGCGCAGGGCGTGCAGACCCTGAAGTCAAACCCTGACCGGCTGCGCGAGGTCAACAAGGACGTGGAGGAGCTCGGCGCGAAGGTCGTCCACCAGTGGGCGACGCTCGGCGAGTACGACTTCGTCAACGTCGTCGAGGCGCCCGACTCAGCGACGATCGCACGCGTCTCGGTCGCCCTCGGTGCCCGAGGCAGCACGAAGATCCGCACGCTTACGGCATTGACGATCGACGAGTTCCTGGCAGCCCTCGGCTAAGGCGAACAACGGAGCGTTCGGCTCGCGGACAGGCCTGGGGCATGTCCGTGGCCATGTCCCATGCCTGGCGCGGGACGAGCTAGAGGTACTTGATCCAGCGGCCCGGACAGGCGCACTCGAGGTTCTTTTGCGAGCAGCGGCGGCAGCTCCACTCGGACAGCCAGATCCACTTCAGGTGGAGGATCTCGATGACGAAGAGGGCGACGATCCACGCGAGCAGCTCGGTGCGGGAGAGGACGTGCACCTGCCAAAACTGCCGTCCGGGTGGCGGTGACGCAATGGGCCGGAGGGCCCATTTTTCCGGCCCCGAAGGGCCTACCCGGGCTGGCGCAGGACGCTGATTCCCCAGGCCTCGCCAGACGCGAACAGCTCGTCGGCGTCGACCTCGTCGGCCCAGCCGAGGAAGTGCTTCTCCGGCTGGTCGTCCGTCGACCCGTAGACCGCACGCCGGTCCACGCCTCGCCGCTCCGGCTCGATCGGTTCGCCGCGCTCGAGCGCGTCGCGTCGCGCCTCCGCTGCTTCGGCGACCGGGCCTTCTTCATAACCGCGCGGCACAACACGCAGTGTAGGCGCTAACGGACCGCGGCGAGCACCGCGTCCCATGCAAGCTCCGACGCGACCACTCCCAGCGTCACGCTGTCCAGCGCGTCGTTCTCCACCTCGTTGGTCGTCGCGGCGAAGAGCACGTCGCCGTCCGTGAGCGCGTGGAAGGGATGGATCGCGCGCGCCATCGACGTATGCACCTGCCGCGCCAGCTGTCGCAGCAGCCAGCGGTCGAGCTTCTGGTTCGTCGCAACAACCGTCAGCGTCGTGTTCCCGCCCGTGAGGCGCGCCTCGATCCCGTCGACGAGCATCCGGCGCTCGCCGGTCGGCCGGTCGAAGTGGCCCCGGACGACCTTCCCGTCGCGGTCGACGATCGCGCCGACCGCGTTGACGACCGTGAAGACGGCGACTCGGGTCGGTCCGATCTGCCGGAAGGCGCCACCCTGGCCGCCGGGCTCCGCGAGCTCGAAGCCGAACGTCTTGCCGACGGTGGCGGACCGGCCGGCGCCGCGTTGCCCGAGCGGGAACGATCCCTCCTGCGCGGCGCGGAGCGCGGCGCGCCCGAGCTCCTTGTCGGGATAGACGGCGTTCTCGCGCGGCCCGAAGTCGAAGATGATCGCGCCCGTGACGTCGGCGATCGCCGTCCAGCCGGTGTCGTAGTTGCGCTGCTCGAACAGCTCCGCGGCCACGCCCGTGCACGCCTCGAGGCCGTAGAGGGAGCCGCCGGCGAGGCAAATCGCGTCGACCCAGTCCAGCTCTCCGAAGGTCCCGGGCGAGCCGCCGCGCACGTCGCGCTCGAGCATCGCGCCGCCGGTGAAGTGGAAGACGGTGCAACCGGTCGGCCCTTCCTCGTACTCGGCCACGCCGATCCGTAGGCCGGGAAACTCGAAGGTCAGCTGTGCCACGCCACCGCCACCTCCGCGGCGAGGCCGGCGTTCGCGACCACGAGCTCGCGGTTGGCCGCGAGCGTCCGGCCGCCGCTGCGCTCGTGCAGGAAGGACAGGACGAACGGCGTCACGGCCTGGCCGCTGATTCCTTGTCGCTCCGATTCCGCCAGCGCCTCTTCGATCAGCGGCCCGACGTCGTCGAGGCTCGTCGGCGGCGCCTGCGCGAGCAGCAGCCCGCCGCCGCCGAGCTCCCATTGTGCGCGCGCAACGGTCGCGGCCTCGTCCACCGAGTCGACGCGCGCGGGCGCCGGCGGACCGCCCTTGGCGGAGTAGAACAGCGGCAGCGAGTCGGTTCCGTAGCCGAGCACGGGGACCCCGAGCGTCTCGAGCAGCTCCAGCGTGGCGGCGACGTCGAGCAGCGACTTGATCCCGGACGAGACGACGAGCGCCTGCGTTCGCGCGAGCTCGCCGAGGTCGGCGGAGACGTCGGGCGGATCCGGAAAGCCGCGGTGCACGCCGCCGAGCCCGCCCGTCGCCATGAAGCGGATCCCGGCCGCACGGCAGACGGCGAGCGTGCCGCCAACCGTCGTCGCGCCGGCGAGGCGCTGGGCAGCGCAGACGGCAAGGTCTCGTGGGCCCGCCTTGTGCGCGCTTGCGTCGAACCGTTCGAGCTCTTCCGCCGACAGGCCGACGCGGATCTTCCCGTCGAGGACGCCAACCGTCGCCGGAACCGCCCCCGCCTCGCGCACACGCGCCTCGGCCTCACGGCCGACGGCGACGCCCTCACCGGGCGGAAAACCGTGCGCGACGAGCGTCGTCTCGAGGGCGACGACGGCGCGAGCCTCACGAATCTCCTCGCCGATCTCGATCACGGCATCGCTCCGACCTGCGCAACGCACCGCGCCGCCGCCTCGAGCGCCAGCTCAGGTCCGCCGACGAGGAAGCCTGCCGCGAGCGCGTCGCCGGCGCCGGTCGTGTCCACCACGGACGTGTCGCGTGCCTGGCACCGCTCGACGGCGTCGCCGCGGACGACGTCGAAGCCGCCGGCGCCGCGCTTCACGACACGCGTCCCACCGAACGGCCCGAGCTCGTCCCACTCCCCCTCGTTCCCGAAGACGAGGTCCGGAGCGAGCGCCGCGAGCTGCTCGCGGAAGCCGTCCGACCGGCGGATGCGCGTCCACGCCGAGAGGTCGACGCTGATGCGCGCGTCGTTTGCACGCGCGAGCTCGACGGCACGCGCGGCCGCCGCATCGATCGGGGAGGCCAGGAGGGCGTAGCCGGAGATGTGCAGACAGTCGCATGCGAACCAGTCCGCGTCGAGGTCGCCCGGCTCGAGCAGCGTCGCCGTCCCGCGGTCGGAGGCCATCGTGCGCTCACCGTCCGCCGTTACGAGCGAGACGACGGCACCGTTGCGCCCGGCGGCCGGCCCTGCCAACTCGACGCCGCGCGCCTCGAGCTCGGCGGCGAGCAGCGTTCCGGCGAGATCGTCGCCGCGCCGCGTGACGCAGCGCGCCCGTCCACCGAGCGCAACGACCCACGCGGCGACGTTCGCCGCCTGACCGCCGGGCGCGGTCAGCGTGGCGGCGCTCGCGTCCGCACCGGTCGTGAGCGGCTCGCCGAGCCGGACGATCACGTCCAGGAGGAGATCGCCGAGGGTGACGACGAGCATGGAGCTACGATCGTCCCATGGACGGCGAGCAGAGGCGCGGCCGTCTCAGCTCGTTCGTAGTCGGCGGGCTGGTCGGGGCGTCGGCGGCGCTCGCGGCCGCACGCCGCAGGCGCAGGCGCGGGCAGGTCACGCGCCGAACGCCGCAGGGCCTCGAAGCCTTCGAAGGCGCGCCGTGCTATCGCGAAGTCGTCGAGCGGGAGCTCGAGGAGCTAGAGGCGTGACTCGGCCTCGCGCATCGCGCGCAGGTTCACCTCGGCGTCGTTGATCCGCAGGCCGACCCCGACGCGCATGACGCGCTCGGCGACCGCCACGTAGTTCGTCCTCGTCACCAGCGGCCGCCGCGAGCGGATCACGAGGTACGGCCCGTACACGCGTCCCTCGAACTCGGACGTCGGTTGGGGCAGCCTGAAGGCGATCGTCGAGTGTTCTCGTGCGTTCGTCGTGTCGCTCGCGTCGAAGACCCAGATCCCGCGCCCGAGCGGGCCGTGGATGTCCTTCAACGCGTCCGCGAACAGCGCGGGATCGGCGCGCGGCAGGACGTTGTCCGAGAAGGAGCGGTTCTGCTCCCAGGCTCGCAGGAAGACCGGCTCGTATCCGAGCAGGACGTCGTCGCGGCGACTCGTCGCGGCCAGCCACGCTGCGGCCGCGTCGCGCGCGTGCGCCTCACCCGGCGGATCGCCGTCGAACAGCTCGGGCGTCTTCGTATGCGCCCAGCGCACCTCGCCGACGACGACGACGGCGGCAACGGCGAGCGCGAGCGCGGCCAGCGTCCGGTTGACCCGCGCCGCCGCGACGAGCGGAAGGGCGAGCAGCACGCTGTAGAACGGGAGCGCGAAGATCAGGTGCCGCGCCTCGGGCGACGTCGTCGAGCGCAGCGTCGCCAGCATGAACGCGACGGCGGGCACGACGATCACGCACGCAGTGAGCAGAGCGCCGGAACGGTTGCGCCGGATCAGCAGAAACGCGCCGCCGGCGGCGAGCGCGCCGAAGCAGATCGACCAGACGTGCGCGTGCGAGCCGAAGTCGCCCGCGACCGACCAGAGATAGCGCAGCACGGCTCCCGGCGAGCCGAGCCGCTTCCCGCCGCCGCCGATCCCGACGTCGAAGCGGTTGCGAAGGACGACGTCCGCCCACCAGAACGGCAGGCCTACGACTCCGACCACGCCTAGCGTCGTGAGCGCGAGCCGGAGGTGGCGTCGCCGGGCGACCACGAACAGCGCCTGCGCCGCGACGACGAGCACCGCGTAGGGATGGCTCGCCAGCACCAGCAGAAGCGAGACGCCCCAGGCGACGAAGCGGCGTGGGCGCGGATCGTCGCTTGCCGCCAGCAGCGCGAGGAACGAGAGCAGGCTCGTGAACAGAAACAGGCTGTACATCCGCCCGAACACGCCGTGGAAGAGGAACACCCAGCTCGCGGACGCGAACACCGCGGCCAGCACTCCGGTCGCGCGGTCGCTCAGCCGGGCGCCGAGCTCGGCCAGCAGCGGCACGCACGCGACGGCGAAGACCAGCGAGACGATCCGGAGCGCGGTCAGTCCGCCGCCGAGGTGGACGACCGTCCACGCGAGCACGAAGTGCAACGGCGCACCGCCCCGGTCCGCGACGACCGTGTGCAGGACGTCACCGAGCGAGCCGCGTCCCACGAAGAGCGCGAGCGCCTCGTCCTCGTGCGGCGGCCACGACCGCAGGAACCAGCCGAGCACACCTGCGACCGCCGCTGTCACCGTCGCCGTCGCCGCCCAGAAGACGTCGACCTTCAGTGCGGCGACGTCGAATCCGGGCTCTCTTTCGAGTGTCTCCAAGCCGATACCGTTGCTAGCGTCCTTCATTCTCGTGCCTACGTATGAGTACAAGTGCCCGAACGGGCACGTCTTCGAAGTCTTCAAGCGCATCGCGGATCCTGCGCCGGACGTGTGCGCCGTGTGCGGGGCGTCTCCCGTCGAGACGGTCCTGTATCCGGTCCCGGTGCACTTCCGCGGCTCGGGCTTCTACTCGACCGACTACGGCCGCGGCGGCCGCAAGAAGGAGCCGGCGAAGGACTCGAGCGACTCGACCGGCACGGAGAAGAAAGACAAGCCGCCCGAAAAGAAGGCCGCCGAGGCCTAGGGAGTGAATTCCCGGTTGCCGACGACGCAGCCGGGAGCGAACAGCCCCTCGCCGGGACGCGGCGGCTGCGGCGCCGAAGCCCCGGTGACCATCCCGATCACGGAGATGTTGTCCTCGCTGCCTATGATGTCCCCGCCGGCCGCCGTTCCTCCGAGGCGGCAGTGGAGCGCGTTGCCGTCGCTGGCGCGCTTGAGCACCCAGCCGAGCTGCACGAACTGCCAGGCCGACAGGTCCGTGGTCAGCGGCTTCAGCAGCCCGCTGCCGTTGAAGGGCAGCTTCACGTACGTGCCGAAGCCGAGCAGCTTGTGCAGGGCGGCGCGCAGAACGGCCTGCTGGCGCCCGCCGCGGGTGATGTCGGTGTCGCGCGGATCGAGCTGGTTCTCGCGAATGCGAGAGTAGATCAGCGCGCGGCGGCCGTCCATGTGTTGCCGTCCTTTCGCAAAGCGCCAGCCTTTCCACCTCGCGCAGCCGGCCGCGTCGTACGGGCAGTCGAACTTGTTCGACAGGATCGGCGCCGGCACCGTAATGTCGATGCCGCCGACGTTGTCGATCAGGTCCTTGAAGTTCGCGAAGTCGACGATCATCACGTGGTTGACGCGCAGCGCGTTACCGGTGAGGGCCTCGATCGTGCGGACGACGAGCGCGGGCCCGCCGATCTGCATCGCCGCGTTGATCTTCTGCTCGCCATAACCGGGAATGGCGACGCGCAGGTCGCGCGGAATCGAGAGATACGCCAGCCGGTGCCGCCCGGGATCGGTGCGCAGGATCATGACCGAGTCGGAGTGGTTGTCCGTGACGCGCTGATCGGTGTTCGCGTAGTCGCGGCCGAGCAGCAAGATCGAGGTCGGATGCGAGAGGAGTGCGCCGTCCTGCGGCGCGAGCAGGCGGTCGATCCCGGGTGACGTCTTCTCCAGGCGGTCGTTTGCCTTCGAGACGCCGCTGCGGAACGACAGGTAGCCGAGGATCGACCAGATCACGATCAGCAGCAAGATCCCCAGCGCGAGCACGCCGATGCGGCGCTTCCAGCTCCACCGCCGTCGCGGTCGGCGAATGCGGGGCCGGGCCGGCGACCGGCCGTTCCGGTCGGGACGCGCCTGCGGTCGCTCGAGCGGCACGCGGCCCTTCACGCGCCCGCCTCGGTAGACGCGGTAGGGCTTCTCTCCCGTCGCCATCGAGCCAGTAGGGTAGCCGCGCGGTTTGGACGGAAAACGTGTCATCGGCATCGACCTCGGCGGCACCAAGATCCTTGCCGGCATCGTCGGTCGCGACGGTCAGGTCGAGCACCGGCGCGAGCATCCGACGCCCGTCACCTCTCAGGAGGACCTGCTCGCCGGCCTCGATCAGGCGGTGGAGGAGCTGCTCGACGACGAGATCGTCGCGCTCGGATTCGGGATTCCGTCGCCGATCGACCAGCGAGCCGGCCGCGCGGAGCAGGCGGTGAACATCCCGCTTGACGCGACCGTCGACTTCCGGGGGCGGATGGCGCAGCGGTTCGGGCTCCCCGTCGGAATCGAAAACGACGCCAACTCGGCGGCCTACGCGGAGTTCCATTTCGGCGCGGCGCGCGAGGCTCAGACCATGGTGATGCTCACGCTCGGTTCCGGCTGCGGCGGCGGTGTCGTGATCGACGGCGAGCTCTACCGCGGCTGGGCGGAGTTCGGGCACATCGTGATCGAGTTCGACGGGATCCCCTGTCAGGGGACGTGCACCGGTCGTGGGCATCTCGAGCCGTATGTGACGGGGTTCGCGGCGACGAAGCTGGCGCAGGAGGTGTTCGGGCCGGCGCTGGACGCGCACCGCCTCGTGCGCCTGGCGAACGAGGGGGAGGCCCGGGCGGTCGAGATCCTGTACGGGATCGGGCGGCGGCTCGGCGCCGGCATCGGCAGCCTCGTGAACATCTTCAATCCGGAGCTGGTCGTGATCGGCGGCGGCTTTGCTGCCGCCGGGGACTTCATCCTCGATCCGGCGCGTGAGGTCGCGGCGCGCGAAGGGCTTGCGGGTGCTGGGAAGCGGGTGCGGATCGTGCGGGCCGAGCTCGGGACGGCCGCCGGACTGATCGGCGCCGGGCTCGTCGCGTTCGACGCGCTGCGGTAATGCCGCTCGCGGTCTGCGCGACGCCTATCGGGAACCTCGACGACGTCACGCTGCGCGTCCTGGACGAGCTGCGCGCCGCCGATGTCGTGCTCTGCGAGGACACGCGTCACACGCGCGTGCTGCTCGAGCGGCACGGGATCTCCGCGCGGCGGTTGCTCTCGTATCACGAGCACAACGAGGCGAAGCGGACGGCGGAGCTCGTGCCGCGGCTGCAGGCGGGAGAGCGTGTGGCGCTCGTCAGCGACGCGGGCTTGCCCGGGATCAGCGATCCGGGCGCCCGGCTGGTGGCGGCCGCGTTGGAGGCGGGGGTCCCAGTGACCGTCCTTCCGGGCGCGTCCGCGGTCGAGACGGCGCTGATCGCCAGCGGCTTCGCGGCGGAGCGGTACCAGTTCGTCGGCTTTCTGCCGCGCGGCGCGAAGGCGTTGCGGGCGCTGTGGGACGAGCTGGCGGGGTGGGCGTATCCGGTCGTCGCGTTCGAGTCGCCACAACGGCTGCCTGCGACACTGCGCTCGCTGGCGGCGGCGGACGGCGAGCGGCTCGTCGCAGTGTGTCGTGAGCTGACGAAGAAGTTCGAGGAGGTCGTGCGCGGGACCGCGGCCGAAGTTGCGGCGCGCTTCCCGGACCCGCCCAAGGGGGAGATCACGTTGGTGGTCGGGCCGGGATCGGGGCACGCAGACGGCGAGGACGCGGTCGCGGCGGTGGCCGAGCTCGTCGCCGCCGGAGTGCCGCGCCGGCAGGCCGCCGACGTCGTCGCACGGCTGACCGGCACGCCGCGCAACGAGCTCTACCGACGTACCTTGTAGCCAGTATTGACAACGAAGAACGCCCTTGCTACGGTCGAGTGGTTCTCAATTCTGACAACATGGGAGGGTTTGTCTCGTGCGGCGACTCGCTGTCCTGCTGATCCTGTGCGCGCTCGTTCTGCCGGTGACGGCGGCGCAGGCGTGGACGTGGCCCGTCGACGGGCCCGTGCTGCGACCGTTTTCCTTCGACCGGGCGCATCCGTACGCCGCCGGGCAGCACCGAGGCGTCGATCTCGGCGCCTCGACGGGCACGGACGTCGTCGCACCGGCGAAAGGTGTCGTGTCCTTCGCCGGGACGGTCCCGACCGGCGGAAGGACCGTCTCGATCCAGACGCCGTCCGGCTACACGGCGACGCTCGTCCATCTGGGCTCGATCGGCGTCACGCGCGGAACGACGATCGCCGAGGGCGACGTCGTGGGCACGGTCGGCCCGAGCGGTACGGTCGACCTCTCCGAGCCGTACGTGTACTTCGGCGTGCGCCTGACCTCGGATGAGCAGGGCTACGTCGACCCGCTCTCGCTCCTGCCGGTCCGACCCGTTGCCGCGCCCCCGGCGCCTGCGGAGGCCGAGGC
>JBKPGW010000145.1:0-33064 GCA_046729555.1 Actinomycetota bacterium
GTGTGAAATGGCCCCTGCTTGTTACCCGGCTCGACCTCGTACATGCTCGCGCCGATCAGCTCGGCGTCGGTGTGCGCGCCGACCCAGGCGTCCTTGAAGCGCCAGCCCTCGCGCTCTTCCGTGCGATCCCACTCGTCTGCATTGAGATTGAAGATCTTCATGCCGCAAGCCTAGTAGGCCGATGTCAGCAAACGGCGCTCCGGCGCGTCGGCTTCGTCGCGGAAAACGACACCGGCCAGATGCAGGTAACCCTTCGTCGTAGACATCGACCGATGACCGGCGCGGGCCATGAGCGCAATCGGCTGCTCACCGGCGGCGGCGCCGTTGGTGAGGCTCGAATGGCGCAGGTCGTGGAACGGCCGGACGTAGTCACTGATCCCGGCCGCCGTCAACGCCGCGCGGAGCTCGTCGGCGAACCACTTGTCGCTGATCCTTGTCCCACGTTCGGGTGGCAGAAGACGAGGTCGCCGTCGCCCTTGTAGGCGGTGCGCCGGTAGCGGTCAGCCAGCGCGTCGGCGAGGATCGGGGAGAGTGCGATGGCGCGCTCGCCTTCCTCGCTCTTCGACTCGACGACTCGGAGAACGTTTTCGACGAGGCTCACGTCACGCCAGCGGAGCGCCCTTAGCTCGAAGCGACGTATGCCGGTGAGCATGAGCAGCAGGAACATCGTCCGCGCCTGCTCGTCCTCGAACGCTTTGAGACGCGGGCGACCTCGGCGGGCTGGAGGATGCGCCAGCGCTCCGAACACGACCACCCAAGGAGGAAACCATGGAAGAGACAGCAACCGTCGAGCCCGAAGCCGAGCCGACGGACGACGAAACAGAAGAGCGCAGCTCGAAGGGCGGTCTGCGCGTCACCGAGCTGAACCAGGGCGGCGCCGACGTGCGAACGCTGCTCGGCTCGTTCCGCAAAGCGGGATGGAAGCCCGGACGCCGCGCCGAAATCGCATGGCGCGAGTTTGAGCAGTCGGCCGAGTCGCGGGCGCTCACCTGGACGGGCAGCGTCGATAACGTCAGCCCACTTCGCCGCGACGCGGGCGCGTTCGGTGCCGATCAGCGCTACGCCTGGCCAGCGTTCCAGCGCATTGGGGTAGACGCCGGTGTCACGTCGGTCGATGTGTTGACCCAGACCGCCCGGACGCTTCCGACCCCAGCCAACACCGTCCGCGCCATCGACGCGGTCACCGCGAAGCCGGAGGTGGGCTCGACAATCACCGTCGTCACGGTGCCGTTGAAGCAGGTCGCCGCGGTCGAGTCCGGCGTCCCGAACGTCTACCTCCAGCAGAGCCAAATCGAAAGCATCATCGGCGATGGGATGGCTCCGTTGCCCCAACGGTTGCAACCAGTCGGAGATACCGCCACGCGTTCCCCCTACCTCGGAGCGGCAAGGCGTGGTCGAGCCCCCCGGTGCGTAGGCCCCGGTGGCTCTAGCCCGCCGCTGCCTCGGCTGTGGCCAGCTCAGCTCGACGAGCTACTGCCGACGGTGCGCCGACGGTGGCCGTAGCCGCCGCCGATGGCAGCAACTCCGCGCCGCTCGCCGACGGATCGACGGCCGTTGCGTCTACTGCGGAGCCACCGACGACCTGACCGTCGATCTGGACCCGCGACTGCGGAGCGACCATCGCGTCGCCACGCTCGGCGACTGCGTTACCGCTTGCCGTCGATGCAACTCGCGGCTCCGCTGATTCTTAGTGGCACGAGCCGCGAACAGTCCCGACCGCGCCGCGCAAAAACGGCCGGGAGTCGCCTTAGACTCGGCCAACCGATGACCAGACAGATATGGGTGACATTCGACCCAGGGGATGCGGCCTTTGACGTTCTCCTTGCGACGGCAGACGCCCTGTTCGAGGACGGCCACTACGGCCCGTCGGTCGTCGCCGCGCAGACGGCCTGCGAAGTAATCACCGAGGAAGCGATCTCGTTCTGGTTCATCGAAATGCGGGTCATGCAGGGTGGTGATCGGCGATGGCGCGCGGTCGGCGAGGCCACGATGGAGTCGTTCAGGACGTTCGACCTAAACAACGAGGGTCTACGTCGCATGTACGTGATCGTGTCCAATGACCAAATCCACGAGCAACCCTTCTGGAGTCGTTATGTGGAGCACGTCCGGCGTCGGCATCAGGTCGTCCATCGGGGATACGTCACCACGAAGGCCGAGGCCCGGAAGTCGTTAGCCGTGGCCAAAGAGTTCGTGGAGCACGTGAAGACGACGTTTCCTTCCGGGCCACCCGACGACGAATGAGGGCGCTGGGTAGAAGGTTCGGGTAGAAAGCGCCGCCCTACCGCATCGTTGACGCGTTTCCGTCAGAAGCTGCGCTTTCGCGCGGGTAGGTAGGTACGCCGCTTCGCGCACGGAACGCGTACGGGCTGAGCCCGTACGCTCCAGGGGTGGTCGGCGGACGTTCCCTTCCGTGCGGCGCGGCGTTGCTTCGCGTCGCCGCCTCGCATCAGTCCGCCTGCGCGTAGTGCCGCTGCGCTCGCACTACGCTCCGGCCTTGGCGGTGCGGTGGCGCGTAGGGTAGGTCCTCGCGAGCGACGAGGAGGTCTTGAGATGAAGCGGCTTCTGTTGGGATTTGGGTTGGCTGCTGGGGTTGCTTATGCGCTGCGGGACTTCTTTGCGGCTCCTCAGCCGCAGCCGTCTTGGGAGGAGACGGACAACGATCCCGAGGATTTGAGTAGTGACCTGGCGCAGCGGGCCCGGGAGGCTGAGGGGGCACAGGCGGCGGAGGAGACTCCCGCCGGTTAGAGCAGGGCGGCGACGACCCGCAGGTCGTTCACGAAGGCGTCGAAGTTCCTTTGCCACTCCTCCTGCTCGCCGCGGAGGATCGACGACGGGTGTACCGTGGCGGTGACGGCTTCCGCGAGCTCTGAGTCGAGGAGCTCGCCGCGATGCTGCGTGACGCGGAACTGACGCCCCAATAGCGACTGGGCCGCCGTCGCGCCGAGCAGGACGAGCACGCGGGGCTTCACGACGGTGAGCTCGGCCTCGAGCCACGGGCGGCATGCGGACATCTCGGTCCAGTTCGGCTTCTGATGGATGCGGCGCTTGCCGCGTGCCTGCCACTTGAAGTGTTTGACGGCATTGGTGACGTAGACCTTCTTCCGGTCGATGCCCGCTTCCTCGAGCGCTTCGTCGAAGAGTCGGCCGGCCGGCCCGACGAACGGCTTGCCGGCGCGGTCCTCCTGGTCGCCCGGCTGCTCGCCGACGAACATCGCCTCGGCCGCCCGCGCGCCCTCCCCGAACACCGTCTGGGTGCCCACCTGCCAGAGGTGGCAGCCGCGGCAGCCGGCCGCGGCCTCGCGGAGCGCCGGTAGCGTCAGCCGGGCGGGAAGGAAGTCCGCCGCCGAGCCGGCCGCCTTGCCGTTCGTCACCGCTTCCGGTATCCCCGTCCTCGGAACCCCTCAACCGGGGGATACGAGCGGCTTTGAGGCTCGCTTTGCTTTGTCTCGGTTCGTCAAAAGGGAGCCAAACTGCTGCGGCTGTACCGACCAATCGAGCACGGTCGATGAGCGACCACGCGTTTCCACTGCACCTCATTCCCGAGCGTGACGATGCGCCGTCGCACGACGCTGCGCTCGTCGAGTCGTACCGGCGCCTCGCGGACGTCTTCCACGACGTCCTCGCCGAGCAGAGCCTCGACACGCTCCTCGACCGGATCGCCGACGCGCTCGCCGACCTGATCCCGCACGACTCGCTGACGATCTACGAGGCAGACGAGCCACGCCGGTTGCTGATCCCGGTGTGGGCGCGAGACAAGTGGGCCGACAAGATCCTCGCGGACAAGTGTCCGTTCGGCGTCGGTCTCACGGGCTGGGGCGTCGAGCATCGCGAGCCCGTGCGCGTCAACCAGGCGCACCTCGATCCACGTGTGATGACGGTCGCCGGAACTCCGGCCGACGAGCCGGAGGCTCTCATCACGATCCCGCTGATCGCGCGCGGCTCGATCAAGGGCGCGCTCAACATCTACCGGCTTGGCGAGGAGGCCTCCTTCGACGACGACGAGTTCGAGCTGGCGAAGCGCTTCGGGGACGCGGCCGCGCTTGCGGTCGACAACGCGCAGGTGCGGGCCCGGCTCGAGCACCAGGCGATGACCGACTCGCTCACCGGTCTTTACAACCACCGTGCGTTCCACGAGCGCCTGCGCGAGGCGCTCGCCACGGCGAGCCGGTCGCACGAGGCAGTCTCGGTCCTCATGCTCGACATCGACGATTTCAAGCGCGTGAACGACATCTACGGCCACGGCGCGGGCGACGAGATCCTGCGCGGCGTCGCTGAAACATTGAAGGACGCCGTACGTTCGTCGGACGTCGTCTACCGCCTCGGCGGCGAGGAGTTCGCGATCGTCATCTCCTCGCCCTCACCGCAGCACGCCGAGCAGCTCGCGCATCGCGTCGTCGACCGGGTCGAGTCCACCGACTTCGATCCCGCCGGACGCATCACCGTGTCGGTCGGTCTCGCGCGCGGGCCCGAGCACGCGATGAACCCGCGTGAGCTCGTCGCCTGCGCCGAGGCGGCGATGATGAGCGCGAAGGCGCGTGGCAAGAACCAGATCGTGCTCTACGAGGAGAGCGCGATGGAGCGGCCGGACGGCGCGCCCGTGCCGTCGGCGCGCGACGTGCGCTCGGTCGCGCATATGAAGATGCTGCAGAGCCTCGGCGGGAAGCTGAACCGGCTCAACGACGTACGCCAGATCGGCAACGTGATCGCGACCGAGCTGCGTTCGCTGATCGATTACCACAACTGCCGCGTCTCGCTCGTCGAGGGCGACGACGTGATCCCGATCGCGTTCGTGGGCCAGTTCACGAGCGAGACGCGCGAGCCGATGGAGATCCTCGCCTGTGAGGTCGGCGAAGGCATCACGGGCCGTGTCGCGCAGACCGGCGAGTCGCTGCTGATCGGCGACGCCGCGAACTGCGAGTTCGCGCGGATCCTGCCCGGCACCGACTCGATCGACGAGTCTCAGGTCGTCGTCCCGCTCACGTTCGGCACACGGGTCGTCGGGATCATCGTGATCTCGAAGCTCGGCCTGAACCAGTTCGACGAGGACGACGTCCGCCTGCTCGAGGTGCTCGCAGGGCATGCCGCGGTCGCGCTCGAGAACGCGAGCCTGTACGAGGCCGCGCGCCGCGAGGCGGAGCGCGCGACCGCGCTGCTCGAGTTCAGCCGCCAGCTGGCGAGTGCCGACGGGATGGACGCTGTCGTCGATCGGATCGTCGAGCTCTCTGCACGGACGGTCGGCTCGCCACGCGCCTCCCTCTGGTCGCAGGAGACCATGGGCGGCGAGATCAATGTGCGCGCGACGCACGGCTATGCCGAGCTCGACAACGAACGCGTGGCGCGGATGAGCTTTTCGCACGAGTTCGCCGAAGAGCAGCTCGCCGACAGGGAGCCGTTCGTCGTCACCGATGACCAGTTCGAGACGATCACGGGGTTGGACGGGCTCGGCGCCAACAGGCCCTTCGCGATCGCGCCGATGACGCTGGACGGCGGGCGGCTCGGTTGCATCGCCGTCGCGGCGCCCGAGGACGGGGAGTTCACCGAACGGCAACTCCGTCTCCTGGCCGGCGTCGCGCACCAGTCGAAGCTGGCGCTCGCGAACGCCGGCAACTTCGACAACCTCGAGCGCACCTTTCTCGAGACGGTCGAGGCACTCGCCAACGCGCTCGAGGCCAACGACGAGTACACCTCGTCGCACGCGCGCTGGATCACCGACCTCGCCCTGAAGGTCGGCGAGGAGCTCGGGCTCGAGGGCAGCTCGCTGAAGCGGCTGGAGCTCGGCGCGCTTTTCCACGACATCGGGAAGATCGGCATCCCTGAGACGATCCTGTCCAAGCCCGGGCCGCTCACACCGGCCGAGCGCGAGATCGTCGAGACGCATCCCGAGCTCGGCGAGAAGATCATCGCCCCGATCGATCGACTCGAAGAGGTGCGGCCGATCGTGCGTCACTGCCATGAGCGGTACGACGGCGACGGCTACCCGGACCGGCTGAGCGGCGAGGAGATCCCGATCGAGTCACGCATCATCCTCGTGTGCGACGCGTACCACGCGATGACGACCGACCGGCCGTATCGCAAGCGACTACCCGCCGAAGAGGCGTTGCGCCGTCTGCAGGAAGCGGCGGGGACGCAGTTCGACCCGCGGGTCGTCGAGGTGTGCGCTCAGGTGCTGGCTAGTCGCGGCGAAGCCGCGATCCCGTCAGCGCTTCCAACCCCTCACTGAAGCTCACGTACGGCGACGCCGGCGCGGTCTCCCGTGCGAGCGCGCGCTCGGCGTTCTCGAGCGCCCGTTCGCGGCTGCGAATGCTCTCCTGCTGAGCGGCGAGCCCCGCCTGCAGGCGCTGTACCTCGGCCTCGCGGCCCAGCAGCTCCTGCTCGCGTGCCGCGAGCTCCGCTTCTCGCGCGGCGACGTCGTGCTCGTGCTCGCCGCTTTCAACCTCGCTTGCCGCGGTCCGGTCCCGTAGCTCGGCGAGCTGCTGCTCCTCGCCCGAAAGGCTCTGCTCGCGTTCCGCGAGCGCGCGGACCCGCCGCTCGAGCTCCTGCCTCTCGACGGCGAGCTCCCGTTCGGCCTCCTCGAGCGCGGCGGCCCGCTGCACCAACTCGTCGGTAGCGCGCGATACGTCCCCGCGTGCGGCCGCGCGCACCTGCTCTTCGTCGTCGAGCTTCGCGGCGCGCTGAGCAAGCTGCGCCTCGCGCTCGGCGAGCGCCGACCGCGCCTCGGCCAGCTCGCGCTCGCGCTGCGCGAGCCCAGGCTCGGCCTCCTCAAGCTCGAGCTGCCGCGCGAGCAGCGCAGTCTCGCGCTCCGCGAGCTCGCGCTCGCGGGCCGTGAGGGCCCGGACGCGCTCCTCGAGCTCGGCCTCGCGCCGCGACAGGATCTCCTGCGCGTAGGCGCGCTCGGGCTCCTCCTCCGGCTGCGGCTCGCCGCGACGGAACCGGAGCGGCCGCCGCGGCGCCGCGTGCTCCTCGAGCTCGCGTGTCCGGCGCTCGACCTCGAGCTCGCGGCGCGCCACCTCGGCGGCGCGCTCGCGCAGGGCGCGCTTGAGATCCTCGATCTGGACGAGGTCCTCCGTGCGCTGCTGCTCGCGCTGCTCGGCGAGCCGGCGGGCGAGGTTGAGTACCTGCTCGCGGTCGAGCTCCGCCTGCTGCGCCCAGGCCTCCTCCCAGCCGCCCGATTCCCACGAATCATGCGAGTCCACTTCCGGAGAGTAGCTTGCACGGGAGAGCGTTTGGTCGCTCCGAGCAGGGGAAACGCGCGCGGCGCGGAGCGAGCGAGTCCGTTGCCGAGTCGGCGTGAGTCATACGGGTGGGGTCTGACCCCTACGGGGTCAGACCCCAGTTCGTGAGAGCCGCACGATCCACAGCCCCCGCTTCTCCGTAACCCTCGCAAAGGGTCGAAGGGCGATCCCGCAGACGGGAGGAGGAGTGGATGCATAGGTTCCACCTGCTTGCGGGCGCGCTGGCGCTCGTATTCGCCCTGGCCGCCGTGGGAGGGGCAGCCGCGCGTAGCCAGGCAACCACCATCCGAGTTGCGGCCGAAATGACGGCCGCGAACGAGACGCCGACGCCCAAGGGCGACGTGAGCTCGGCGCGCGGCAGCTTCACCGCGACGCTGACGAAATCCGGCACGGGTGCGTCGATCTCGTGGCGGCTCGAGTTCAGCAACCTCAGCGGCAACGCGATCGCCGCACACATCCACGTCGCCGCACGCGGCGTCGCCGGGCCAGTGCGCGTGCCACTCTGCGCGCCGTGCACGAGCGGCCTGACAGGCACTGCGACGATCGATGCCGCCGTCCTCGATGCGATCCAGAGCGATCGCGCGTATGTGAACGTGCACACGGCGACGAACCCGGCCGGCGAGATACGGGATCAGGTAGCGGTCGTCGCGAACGTGAAGACCGCGTTGCGAGCCGCGCAGGAGCGGCCGAAGCCGAAGGGCAGCGTACGCCGCGCGAAAGGGATGTTCACCGCGACGATCACGAGGAGCGGGACGACGGGCGTGATCGCGTGGCGGCTGACCTTCAGCAAGCTCACGGGCCGAGCCACCGCCGCACACATCCACAGCGGCGTGCGGGGTAAGGCCGGTCCCGTGATCGTGTCCCTGTGCGCACCCTGCAGGAGCGGTGCACGGGGTCGTGCGACCGTCGACGCGTCCGTGCTGGATGCGCTCGAGGCGGGGCGTGCCTACGTGAACGTCCACACCCGTAAGAACCCGCTCGGCGAGATCCGCGGGCAGATCGCAGTCGTCGCGCTGGCGATCACCTAGTCGACCGGTTGGAAGCGAGAGGGCCTGCTTCGCGGGCCCTCTCATCCCTTACCAACGTTTTACAACTCGGGCTTTGTCATGCACTAACGACGCCGCTACTCTCCGCCGATCCAGAAGGGGTCTCGCTCCGCGCCATCGAAAGGGGTCTCATGCGCTTCACCCGCACCGTCCTGCTCGTCTCGCTGCTCGCGTTGGTCGTCGTACCGGCCGCGTTCGCGATTCGCTTCACCGACGACAGCTACTTCATGCCAACCGGACACGTCGGGGAGCCGTACAGCAAGACGTTCGGCGGCGCAGGCGGCTGCGGCCCGGCACTGCCGTACCAGTACACGCTGATCGGCGGCACGATGCCTCCGGGGCTGTCGCTGTCGTTCAGCGGGACGATCAGCGGCACGCCGTCGACGGCCGGCAGCTTTTCCTTCTGGGTCAACCTTAGCGACCAGAATCCGCCGAGCGCCGACTGGTGCAGGCCGGCCGAGGCGCAGCGCGAGTTCACGATCGTGGTCGAGGGAGGCAGTACCACTCCCGCCGTGCCGCTCAGCATCGTGCCGACGAGCCTCGTGCCGACGGCGACCATGCTCGGTACGCCGTACAGCTTCCAGTTGAGCGCGCAAGGCGGTGGGTCGCAGACGTGGTCGCTCGTGTCCGGTTCGCTCCCGAGTGGGGTACAGCTCGGTTCGAACGGGCTCATTTCCGGCACGCCGACCGCGACGGGCGACTTCACGTTCAAGGTGCAGGTCACCGACGGGACGCGCACGGCGTCGCAGTCGTACACGCTGACCGTCGTGCCGAAGCTGAAGGTTGCGCCCGTAACGGTGCCGACAGGCGAGGTCTCGCGCCCGTTCAAGCTGCAGCTCGAGGCGAACGGCGGCAAGGCAGGCTACAGCTGGGCGCTTGCGGGTGGGACGACGCTTCCGACCGGCGTCACGCTGGACGGCAAGTCCGGCGTCATCAGCGGCGCGCCGACCGTCGCCGGTTCGTTCCCGGTCAAGCTGACCGTGACCGACTCGCTCGGCTTCACGGACACGGTCGAGGTCAACCTGTCGTTCGCGCCGAAGCTCGTGATCACGACGAAGAAGCTGCGCAACGGCAAGGCCGGCCGTGCGTTCTCCGCGCGGCTCGCCACGGTGGGCGGCGTCGCTCCGCGCACGTGGAAGATCGTCCGCGGCTCGCTGCCGGCGGGCGTGCACTTCTCGACGCGCACGGGTGCCTTCTCCGGCACGCCGCGCCGAGCCGGGAAGTCGACGCTCGTCCTGCAGGTGACGGACGCCCTCGGCGCAGTCTCGCGCGTGACGCTCGTCCTGAACGTCCGCGCCTAATCAAGTTTTCATCGCCGCAGCGAGGATAAGCTGCAGCCTCCTAGCCGAAACGAGGAGGAGCCGTGGCCAAGAGAGCTGATTTCACAGAACAGGAATGGGAGTCTCTGCAGAAAGGCGTTGTAGGGGCCGGCCTGCTCGTGTCGTTGAGTGATCGCAGCTTCTTCGACACGTTCAAGGAAGCCGGTGCGCTTGGCAAACACGTCGCCCAGGCGAAACAGAGCAGTTCGAGTGAGCTCGTGCGCGAGCTTGCAGATGTACACGGTACGGGGTTCGGGGTCACGGCTTCCGCTGACGAGCTGGAGAGCGAGACCCTCGCCGCATTGCAGACCGCGAAGACGACGCTCGAGTCCAAAGCTCCAGACGAGCTGGGCCCGTACCGAGAATTCGTCATCGAGGTCGCACAGTCTGTGGCCAGTGCCGCCGGTGGCGGCGAAGCGACTGAGAGCGGTGCGATCGAGAAGGTCAGATCGGCTGTCGCTTAGCCGAGGTGTCGGCTTGACCGCTTTCAGGGCACGCTGGGCTGGGAGGCGCTGACCAACGCGATCAAGCACCCCTCCGCCGAGTGCGGTGCTGTACGACATCCACGGCAACCTGGCCGCCCTCGAGGCCGTACTTGCCGAAGCCGAACAGGTAGGCGTCACCTCTTACCTGCTCGGCGGCGATTACGCGGCGCTTGGGCCGTGGCCGCGCGAAACGGCCGAGTTGCTCGAGACCTTGCCGGCGGTCGTGCGTATCCGTGGCAACGTCGAGCGTTGGCTTCTCGAGGAGCCGGAGGCGCCCCCGGAGGCCCACGCTCTTCTAACCGCGGCGTTCGATGCGGCTCGCGACTCGCTCGGAGCCGCGTTGGTCGAGCGGCTCTACAGCCTTCCCGAGCGTGCCGAGCTCAACGGCATGGTCGTTTGCCACGGGTCGCCGCTCTCCGACATCGCGAGCTTCGCGCCAGAGCCTCAGCCCGGGGAGGAGTCGATGCTGGACGGAGAGAGCGGGCGTACGGTTCTCTTCGGTCACAGCCACCAGCAGTTCCGGCGGCCTGGACCGGACGGGACATCACTGGTGAACCCCGGCAGCGTCGGCGCTCCGCTCGACCGCGATACACGTGCGGCCTGGGCCCTGTACGACAAGGGAGAGATCGAATTCAGACGAACCGAATACGACGTCGAGCGGGCGGTTGCGCAGATGCGCTCCTACGGTGACTGGGCAGCGCCGATCGTGCACCGGCTCGAGCACGGGAGTGACGAGTGAAACATGAGGCAGCCTGCACGATGTGGAGTAGCCTCCGCTTATGAGCGAGGGCGAGCCGGTTGTCCTGACGGTGGTGTCTGGGGAGTCGGAGGCCGAACTCGCGTGCGGACTGCTTCGGTCGGCCGGCATCGAATGCGCCTATCGCGACACGGAGGCAATCGATTCGTCCTTGGAGGAGTTCACGGCCGCCGGTCCGCGTGAAATCCTCGTCCACCCGTCAGACCTGGACGCAGCCCGCGAGCTGCTGGCTCGTTCGACTAATTGACGACCGACTAGGCTCGTCGACGATGCCGGCCCGACAGTGCGGACCCTAGCGCTCTCAGCTCTGCTGCTCGTACTACCGCCGTTCCACTCGGCGATCCGCCCTCTGGCTCCCGCCCAACGCGCGCAACTGGACGGACGATTCTGGCACCCGGGCTGCCCAGTGCCGCTTTCCTCACTGCGGCTGCTCGCGGTCTCGTACTGGGACTTCGACCGCAATGTTCAAAGCGGGGAGCTCGTAGTCAACCGCAATGCGGCAGCTCCACTCGCGAAAGTCTTCCGGCAGCTGTACAGACTGCGTTTTCCGATCCGCCACATGCGCTTCGTCGACGCCTACGGTCCGAAACGCACCCAGCCCCGCGACCGTGACATCAGCGGGAGCTTCGAATGCCGTCGGGCGGTGCCGTCTCCGTGTGGGAGCGGTACCGGCAATTGGTCGCAGCACGCCTATGGCCTCGCGGTTGATCTGAATCCAATCGAGAACCCGTACACCGGGTGTGGCCGCACGCGCGAGAGGTCGAGCTTGCCGTATCTCAACCGCTCCAAGATCCGACGCGGAATGGTGACTCCTGCAGTCGTACACGCTTTCGCGTCGATCGGCTGGGGATGGGGTGGGGCTTGGTCCGGCTCGACGAAGGACTACATGCATTTCTCCTCGTCCGGCCGCTAGGTCGCGGACCTCGCGACGGGCGAAGAAGTATTTCGAACGGGCTGGGTTCCGTGGAACGTGGGCGAGGATCACGACCGATTCGTGCGCACCGAGCAAGGCCGGCGGTTCGCGTCGAGGAGCTACGTGAACCTGTTCACGCGAGGCGACACGATCGAGAACAAGTGCGCGCCAGTTGTGCGCCAGTGACCACCCTGCGCCAGCGGTTCAGGGGGGACGAGAGCTGGTCACATGGATCCGGTGGGAGGACAGCGCGCTGGCGGAGCCGTTAGTTTCGCCGTTCCTGGAAAGGAGGGAAGCTGTGTGGCGACCTGCGCGTTCGATCTTGGCTACCGCGACGAGGACATGAATCCCGTCTACTACGCGTCCGCGAAAACCTCCGAGGCGCGATCGTGAGCCCGCTGCCGATCGACCGCCCGGGCAAGATCGTCTGTGTCGGACTCAATTACCGCGACCACGCGGAGGAACAGGGCACCGAACTGCCAGGCGCTCCACTGCTGTTCGCGAAATGGCCGAACGCTCTGATCGGGCCGGGCGAGCCGATCGTGATCCCGCGGATCTCGAAACAGGTCGACTACGAAGCGGAGCTGGGGGTGGTGATCGGTGAGCGCGTGCGAGGGATCTCCGAGGAGGACGCTCTCCATGCGGTGCGCGGCTACATTTGCCTCAACGACGTCAGCGCTCGCGACCTCCAGTTCTCGGACGGTCAGTGGACGCGCGGGAAGTCGCCCGACACGTTCTGCCCCGTCGGCCCGCAACTTGCGCCTGCGTCCGCGGTGCCTGATCCGCAGAAGCTCGGCATTCGCTGTGTTCTGAACGGCGAGCTGATGCAGGATTCGACAACTGCAAACATGATCTTCACGGTCGCCGAGATCATCGCGTACGCGAGCGAGACGATGACGCTCGAGCCCGGCGACCTGATCGCGACCGGCACGCCGGCGGGAGTGGGCGTGTTTCGCGATCCGCCCGTGCTGCTGAAGGATGGTGACGAGGTAACGATCGAGATCGACGGGCTTGGCGCGCTGACGAACCCCGTTCAGGAAGAGCGCTGAACGGAAAGCCGGGCGCGGTACAGCTCGATCGTCTGCCGCGTTCCGTCGTGCAGTGTCGTCCACTCGATCGGGCCGACGACGTCCTCCAGCGCGCCCTCATCCATTTCCTCGGGGAAGGGGAGCTGCACGTCGTCAAACGTGATCCGCCCCGCCACTTCGGGCGCCGCGGCCTCGATGGCGCTGACGACGTCGCTCGCGTGTGACGACGGCCCGCCCAGATTGAAGACCGCAGCACCGCGGTGAGCGGAACGTGCCGCGGCTATGAAGATTCGCGCAGCATCGGGCGCGAACTGCAGCTGGCATCGACCGCCCCAGCGCATCTCGTAGCCGTCGCCTCGCGCTGCGGCCTCCATTGCGAGCGTCGGATCTGCGGTCAAGCCCTGGTCCCGTCCGGGCCCGTAGACGACGTACGGGCGCAGGCCGACGCTGCCGAGGCCGTCGTCTTCGAAATAGACCTGCGCGGTCCCTTCGTTCGCCAGCTTGAACACCCCGTACAGCGTCGTCGGCTGACCGGCATCCGCGATCCGTGGCCCCGAGCCGGGGCCGTAGACGGCAGCGGAGCTCGCGTACGCGATGCCGCGAACCCCCTCTCTCTTCGCTGCCTCGAAAACGTTTGTTGTCCCCACGACGTTGACGGCGGCTCCGCGCGGCGGATCGGCCTTCACGAGCGGGAGAAGCATCGCCGCCAGGTGCACAATGTGCGTGATGCCGTACTCGGCGACCGTGCGCTCAAGTTGCTCGAGGTCGGTGACGTCGCCGCGCACGAGTGTCAGCTGCTCGAGTTCCTCCGGCGACATGATCAGCTCGAGTCGCTCCCTGTTCGTGCTGAGGTCGTACAGGACCACCGGTACGTCCTCGCGTACGAGTTGCGCGCACGACCAGGCGCCGATGCATCCGAGCGCTCCGGTGATCAGGAATCGCTCCTGGGTCATGCGTCGTGGTAGACGGTGACGGTCTCGGTGTAGAACTCGAGCGCAGCGCGGCCCTGCTCGTGCGGGCCGAAGCCTGAGCCCTTGATCCCGCCGAAGGGGACGTGGACGTCAGCGCCGGCGGTCTGCGAGTTCACGTGGAGGAGCCCCGCCTCGAGGCGCTTCACGAACGCCTGCGTCGCCTCGAGGCTGTTGGTGAAGATCGACGCCGACAGTCCGAACTCGACCGCGTTCGCACGTTCGATCGCCTCGTCGAGCGTGTCGAATCGGTACAGCGACGTGACGGGACCGAAGACCTCCTCGCGCGACAGCATCGCGTCGTCGGCGACTCCCTCGAACAGCGTCGGCGCGACGAGGTACGACTCTTCGTCGACGCGTTCGCCGCCGGCGAGCACCTGCCCTCCTTCGCGCTTCCCCTGGTCGATCGCCTCGAGCACGTCGTTCAGCTGCTGCTCGTTGACGAGCGGGCCGACCTCGGTCTCCGGATCGGTCGGATCGCCGACCTTGCCGCTCGCGATGCGATCGAGGAGCCGTTGCCTGAATTCGTCGTAGACCGGCGCCTCGACGTAGATGCGACGGGTGGCGGTGCACTTCTGGCCCGCCGACCAGAACGCGCCTGCGTAGGCGGCCTCGACCGCGCGGCCCAGATCGGCGTCCGCCGTCACGATCAACGGGTTCTGGCCGCCGAGCTCGAGCTGCACGCGCTTCCCGAGCGCGGTCGCCTGGTCGCGGACCTGGCGGCCGACCGTGACCGAGCCGGTGAAGGAGATCGCTCGAACCGTCGGATGCCCGACCAGCGGCGTGCCGACCTCGGAGCCCCGGCCAATGACGACGTTCAGCACTCCTGCGGGGAGGCGGGCCTCGTCCAGTGCCGCGGCAAGGTGCAGGCTGGTAAGCGGTGCCTCCTGCGCCGGCTTCAACACGACGGAGTTGCCGTAGACGAGCGCAGGCGCCATCTTCCAGGCGGGGATCGCGGCCGGGAAGTTCCACGGCGTGATCAAGCCGACGACGCCGAGCGGGCGCCGAAGGGTGTAGAGCGCGGAGCCGGTCGCAGCTTGCTCGTAGAGCTCGCCGTTCGGCCGCCACGCCTCGCCGGCGAAGTAGCGGAAGATCGCGGCGGTGCGGGCCGACTCCATGCGCGCCTCGCGCAACGGCTTGCCCATCTCGCGGGTCATGTCTGCCGCCATGTCCTCGACGCGCGCTTCGATCGCGTCGGCTGCGCGCATCAGCACCGCGGCGCGCCCCGCCGCCGGCGTGTCCGACCAGCCGGGGAATGCCCTCGCCGCGGCCTCGACCGACGCAGCCACGTCCTCCTCGCCCGAGGACGGAAACTCGCCGACGATCTCGCCGGGGTTCGCGGGGTTGTGCTTCTGGTAGGTGCGGCCGCTCCGCGCCGGCGCCCATTCGCCGCCGACGTAGTTGGCGAGCTCCGGCCGCGTAGGCGCCTCGAGCACGCTATCGGACATGGGTCTTGCTCCTTTCGGCGGGAAGAAGGTCGGCCGCGGCGCCGACCGGGTTCACGAGCTTGCCGATCCCCGGGATTCGGATCTCGACGTGCTGGCCGGGCGCGAGCGCGACCTCGTCCGGAGGGACGACGCCTGTTCCGGTCAGGAGGACGCTGCCCGCGGGCACCGGGTTCTCGCGGACAACCCACGAGGCGAGCTCTTCGAACGAGCGGCGCATCCTCGCGGTCGAGGTTTTCGCTTCGTAGAACGCTTCGCCGTCGGACGAGAGAAGCCGCAGCTCGATCTCGAACGGCTGCGACCAGTCCTCCGGGATGAGGATCGCCGGGCCCAGTGCGCAGGAGGCGGCGAAGAGCTTGGCCTGTGGGAGGTAGAGCGGATTCGCCCCTTCGACGTCCCGTGCGGTCACGTCGTTGCCGATGGTGGCGCCGAGGAGCGCGCCGTCCTCGTCGAGGACGAGAGCCAGCTCGGGCTCGGGCACGGTCCACGAGGCATCGGAGCGCACGCCGACCGTGCCGCCGGGGCCGACCGTCCTGCGGCCGGCTGCGTCCTTCAGGAACAGCTCGGGCCGGTCGGCGTCGTAGACGAGGCTGTACACGTCGCGTGCCTCGACCCGGCTTTCGTCCACCCGTGCGTCCCGGCTCCGCTCATACGTGACACCGGCGGCCCACGTTTCGGGTGGGACGAGCGGCGCCAGCAGCTCGTACGGAGGAGGGAGCTCGAGCGTTTCGGCGTCGAGGGCCTCGACCGTGCGGCCCGTGACCCCGCGGTCTCCGCGCAGCACCGCCGCGACGTCCTGTTGCTCGAGCTCGAGGACGCTCGCGGGAGCGTCGGGATCCACGATGCCGAGCCGTGGAGCGTCGCCGTTCTCACGGAAGCGGACAACGCGCATCAGTAGACGGCCCGTCCGCCCGAGATGTCGAAGCACGCACCTGTTGCGAAGCTGAGGTCCTCGCTCGCGAGATAGGCGATCAGCCGCGCGACCTCCTCCGGCTTGCCGACCCGCCCGAGCGGGATCTTCTGGAGCATGTAGCCGATGTGCTCCTCGCTCAGCTGACTCAGAATTGGCGTGTCGATCACGGCGGGCGCAATGCAGTTCACGAGGACGCCGCTGTCGGCCACCTCCTTGGCGATCGACTTCGTCAGCACGATCACCGCCGCCTTGCTCGCGGAGTACGCAGATGCCATCGGGTTGCCTTCCTTGCCCGCGATCGACGCGACGTTCACGACGCGGCCATAGCCTCGCTCCGCCATTCCGCGTATTGCCGCGCGGTTGAAGAAGAAGGTGCCGTCGCAGTTGATTGCGAACACGCGGCGCCACTCTTGGTCGGGCATGTCGATCGCACGAACCGAATCGCCTCCGACACCGGCGGAGCAGACGAGCACGTCCAGCCCGCCGAGCTCGGACTCGACCCTCTTCACCGCTGCGTCGGCATCCGCCGAGCTCGTCACGTCTCCCTGAATCGTCAGGACGTCCTGCGCCTGTCCGTCGGGGGCGAGGTCGAAGACGGCGACCTCCGCGCCCGAAGCGCGCAGCAGCTCGACCGTTGCCGCCCCGATGCCGCTCGCTCCACCCGTGACCAGCGCGACGCGGCCGCGGAACCCGTACGCATTCACATGCGCTCTTATATCTGCCTGAAGGCCCCGGGACTAAGCTTGGGCAGTGGTGTTCGATGCTGCTGGGGACTACCCGCTCGGGACACGGCGGCCCGATCTCGTCCGAACGCCCGGCGGGCTCGCGCTCGACGAGCTGACGCTCGACGCCCTCCGCGCAGGCCGCCTCGACGCCTCAGAGATGCGCGCGACCGCCGAGACGCTTCGCCTGCAAGGCGAGGTGGCGCGCGCGGCGGGCCGGCCCGAGCTCGCGGCGAACCTCGGCAGGGCGGCAGAGCTGACAGCCGTCCCCGACGAGGTGATCCTCGAGATCTACACGGGGTTGCGGCCACACCGCTCGACGTCGGACCAGCTCGAACAGCTGGCCGAGCGGCTCGAGCGTGAGTTCGGCGCCACGCTGACCGCGGCCTTCGTCCGCGAGGCGAAGGAGGTCTACGCGAAGCGAAACCTCCTCGGATCCGATGAGCAAGCAGCGCAGGTCTAGGCGTTTCGTCGAGCGCGAGCAGCGCGAACTGCGGCGCGAGCTCCTGATCACGCCGTTTCCCGAGCTCGGCCTCGTCGCGATGAACGGGCCGAATGACCCTGAACCTGGGCTCGAGGTCCGCGACGGCCGGGTCGTCGCGCTCGACGGGCGCGGCGAGGATGAGTTCGACGCCCTCGATCACTTCATCGCGCGGCAGGGCATCGACATCGAGATCGCTGCCGAGGCGATGTCTATCGACGACACGGAGCTGGCGCGGCGGCTAGTGGACGTCGACGTCTCCCGCGAGGAGCTTGTTCGGCTGGCCCGCGGGCTCACGCCCGCGCGGCTTGCGCGCGTCGTCGCGCTGCTCGACCCCGTCGAGATGATGTTCGCGCTCAAGAAACTGCGCGCGCGGCGCGCGCCCGCGAACCAGGCCCACGTCACGAACCTGAAGGAGAACCCGGCCTTGCTCGCTGCGGACGCGGCCGAAGCCGCTGCCCGCGGCTTCGCGGAGATCGAGACGACGGTCGGCGTCTCGCGCTACGCTCCGCTCAACGCGATGGCGGTGCTCGTCGGCTCCCAGGCCGGGAGGCCGGGAGTGCTCACGCAATGCGCGATCGAAGAGCGGCGCTCGCTGCAGCTCGCTATCCAGGGGATCACCACATACGCGGAGACGCTGTCGGTCTACGGCACGGAGCCAGTGTTCGTGGACGGCGATGACACTCCCTGGTCCAAGGGCTTCCTCAACTCGGCTTATGCGTCGCGCGGGATCAAGGTGCGCTTCACCTCCGGCGGCGGCTCCGAGGCGCTGATGGGACATGCCGGTGGGTGCTCGATGCTCTATCTCGAAGCCCGCTGCCTGTCGCTTGTGCGGGCGGCCGGCTCACAAGGCGTGCAGAACGGATCGATCTCGTGCGTCGCGCTCGTGATGAGCCTGCCGGCCGGCGGGCGCGAGATCCTCGCCGAGAACCTCCTCGCCGCCTGGGTCGACCTCGAGGTCGCATCCGGCAACGACGCGATCGCTTCGCACTCCCCGATACGGAGGACCGCAAAGCTGATGGGACAATTCATGCCCGGGACCGACTTCGTCACCTCCGGCTGGAGCGTGATGCCGCGCTACGACAACATGTTCGGCGGCGGCAACTACGATGCGGACGACATCGACGAGTGGCTCACGATCCAGCGTGACTGGCAGGTCGACGGCGGGATCGAGCCTCTGAGCGAGCCGGAAGCGACGCGCGTGCGGGAGCGCGCCGCTCGTGCGATCCAGTCCGTGTTCGCGGCGTTCGAGTTTCCGGAGATCACCGCTGCGGAGGTCGAGGCGGCGACGTACGGGCTCGACAGCCGCGACCTGCCCGATCGCGACCGAGCCGCGGACGTCGTCGCCGCCGATCGCGTGCTCGCCGAAGGAATCAGCGGTCTCGACGTGGCGCGCGAGCTCGACCGGCGCGGGTTCGCCGACGTGGCCGAGGCGATCCTCGGCATGCAACGCCAACGTGTCTCCGCGGACTACCTGCAGACATCGGCGATCATCGACGCATCCGGTGACGTGAGCGCGGCGGTGAACGATCCAAACCGCTACACGGGCCCAGGTACCGGCTACCACCTCGACGGCGAACGCTGGCAGCGTCTGCAGCAGCTGCCGCACGAGCTGGACGCCCGCACCCTGGAAAACGCGGGCTCGCTGCCGGCGCACGTGGTGGTCGAGAAACATGTTGCCATCGTAGGCAACGAGCCGGACGACGTCGTGATCGCGGTCGGCCCGGCGTTCGCGGACGGCCTGCAGGCAACGATCGGCGGGCTCGGTCACCGAGACGTGATCGAGGCGCTCATGCAAGGCGGGCGTGACGCGGGCGGCGACCCCCGGCTCGTCCGTGTGCGGCGAGCCTCCGACGTCGCCTTCATCGGGCATGATGGCGCGCTGCTCGCCGGGTCGCGCGTCGCAGTCGGCATCCAGTCGAAGGGGACGACCGTGATCCACCGCGCCGACCTCCAGCCGCTCGACAACCTCGAGCTCTTCGGGATGGCCCCGTCTCTCACCCTCGACTCCTACCGGGCGATCGGACGCAACGCGGCCGGCTACCCCCTCGGACGGCGGGACGGCCCGGTGCCCACGGTCATGCACAACTCCGCGCGCGCGAAGCTGATCGTCCGCACGACTCTGTTACACGCGCGCGAGACCGCCGCGGTCGCCCCGGACGCCCCTCCGCTGGAGCTGGAGCTCGTCGAGACCAACGGAACGTCCGCCGACCGTCCTCCGAAGGCCGGAGCGTAAGCCAGGCGAAGCCGGCTTACGCGCAGGCGAACTGATGCGCCGCGGCGACGCGCAGCATCGCCGCGCCGCACGGTTGATGAAGACCGCCGACCATCCCTGGAGCGCGCGAGCTCCGCTCGCGCGCGTTCCGCGCGAAGCGCCGTCCCGTCACTACCCGCGAAAGCGAAGCTTTCGCGGGTACTAAGGCGTCTTCTCCGCCGGCCAGGGGACGCCGCCGACACCCCAGTTCTTCGGCGAGTGGCCCTCGACGACGACCCACGTGTGCTCACGCAGGCCCTCGGTCGTCGCCTCGCACAGAGCGTCGGTCAGGCCGGCGATCAGCTTGCGGCTCGTCTCCTCGTCCATGCGGAAGTCGAACAACTTGACCTCGATCAGCGGCACGGTTCCTACCCCGCAGGCTTGCCGGCCATGCCCCAGTGCTTCGGGGGCACTCCCTGGATCACAACCTGGATGTGTTCCTTCGAGGCGCCGCTCGATTCCGCAAGGGCGTCCGTGAGTTTCTCGATCATCTTCGGCACCGACTCGTCGGTAACGCGATGGTCGTAGAGCTTGACTTCGATCAGTGGCATCGCTGTCTCCTTCCTCGCTCAGCGTTCGACGTGGCTGCTGCCGCCGTCGGGGCCGAGAACGAGATCGCGCTCCCGATCGGGAACGTGGTCGAGGGGCACAGGCGCGAGGGCCTCGAAGAAGGTGACGCCGTTCTCCGAGTAGAGGCTGTGCTGCACGCCGCGGTTGATCACGATCACGTCGCCTGCCCTCACACTCTTGGTCTCGCCGTCGACCGTGATCCTCACCTCACCGTCGACGATCGCCATCACCTGCTCCGTGTGCTCATGGTTGTGGTCGGGCACCTGCTTACCGGGCTCGTACGTGACACGGCAGAGCAGGATCTGCTCGCCGCCGATCGCATGCAGAGTGACGCCGTCGACGAATTGCCATGCCTCGACGCCGTTCCACGTGCGAAACGGCGACGAGGCATCAGCCGTCCGTGTCGAAGAAGCCCTTGCCGCCGTCCGAGCTCACCGTCCGGATCGAGATCGGTTCGTCGAAGATGACGCGCTTGCCGTCGCGCCGCGGCTCCTTGTCACCGTCCAGCGCACGCAGGACGCGCTCGGGAGTCGCCGGCATCTGCGTCACCCAGACGCCGACCGCGTCATAGATCGCGGAGGCGATCGCCGGCGGCTGGGCGTTGTTCGCCATCTCCCCGATCGCCTTGGCGCCGTAGGGCCCGTCCTCGGACGGGTTCTCGAGGATGACGTTGTCCAGATCGGGGAGGTCCTCCAGCGCCGGCGCCAGGTACGCGCCGAACTCGCCGCCGCGGTGCCCGGGCGCGGGGTAATACGGGTAGGCCTCCTCGAGCAACCCGAGGCCCAGCCCCATCATCGCCCCGCCTTCGATCTGTCCCTCGACCAGCGTGGGATTGATCGCGCGCCCGACGTCGTAGACCTGGATCAGCCGCTCGACCTTCACCTCTCCCGTCTCGTCGTCGACCTCGACGTCCGCGACGCAGGCCGCGTACGAGATCGCCGAGTGGGGCTCGATCTCTACCGAGCCGTCGTCGTCGCTGACGTCGGCGTACGGCTTCAGCGCCGCGCCCGTGCCGGTGATCAGCTCGCCGTAGGTCCACGTCGCGGCCGCAGCGACGTCGGGGATCCCGATCTTCCGGTCGGGAGCGCCCTTCGCGATCACCTCGCCGTCCACGATGTCCAGGTCGGAAGGAGCGATCTCCAGCTCCTTCGACGCGATGTCGAGGATCCGCTCGCGCGCCCGCTCAGCCGCGAAGCGGACCGCGTTGCCGCCGATGAACGTCCCGCGCGACGCGAAGCTGCCCGTGCAGACTGCGGAGGAGTCGGTGTTCGTGTTGTCGTTCGTGACCCAGTCGAACGGCACGCCGAGGGTGTCAGCGACGATCTGCGTGTGCACGGTGCGCGAGCCCTGCCCGATGTCGACCGTGCCGGAGAAGACGTCGACGCGGCCGTCCGGCTTGAGCTTGACCCAGGCCTGACTCGGGTCGCCGTTCTGGTTCATGCCGGTCGGATACTCGATCGTCGCGATCCCGCGGCCCTTGTGCTTGGCCATTACGCCTCCCCTCCGTTCGTCGAAGCCATCTGGCCCGCGAGATGCTCCGGCAGGAGCTCGCCGGAGCGCGGCTCGTTGGTCATCGACCTGTATTCCGCTGGGAGGTCGTAGCCGATGCGGTCCGCCGCGGCCAGGACTACCGGAACCGTGGACGGGTCCTTGAGGACGACGCGATTCGCCGTCGTGTCGCCGATGCGGTTCGCGTTCTTCAGCCGGATCTGCAGCGGGTCGAGGCCGAGCACCTCGGCGATCCGGTTCATCTGCGTCTCGACTGCGAAGGAGACCGACGTGACGCCGAAGCCCCGCATCGCCGTCGTCGGCACGCGGTTCGTGAAGACGACGAAGCCGTCGAAATGCACGTTCGGGATCGTGTACGCACCCGTGTGGTGGAACGCGTGCTTCGTCACTCCGTACGGCGAGAACCGTGCGTACGCGCCGGCGTCGTGGAGCGTCGTCATCCGGCGGCCGAGGATCCAGCCGTCGCTCGTGACGGCGTCGGCGATCTCCATGTGCCACGGCGCGCGCGTGGACGACGCGAGGAACTCCTCCTCGCGCGTCCACCGCCACTTCACAGGACGCTTTGCTTTCAGCGCGAGTAGCGCCGAGATCGTCTCGCTCGCGGTGTCGACCTTGCCGCCGAAGCCGCCGCCGACGGTGCCGCCGACGAACTTCAGCTTGTTCAGCGGCCACTCGAGGTGCGCGGCGACCACGCCCATCGAGAAGTACATCGCCTGCGTGCAAGAGTAGATCGTGAGCCGCCCGTTCGGCTCCGGGACGACGAGCGCCGTCTGCGGCTCGATCGGGCAATGCTCGATCGCCTGGGGGCGGTACACGCCCTCGACGATCGTGTCCGCCTTGTCGAAAGCCGCGTCGATGTCGCCCTTGCGCACGCGGCGGTGGTTGTAGGGACCGAAGTGCGGATAGACCGGCCCCCACTGGTGGATCTTCGGCCAGTCCGAGTCCATCGCCTTGCGCATGTCGAAGAACGGCTCGCGCTCCTCATACTCGATCTCGATCAGCGCGACGGCCTCGCGAGCAGTGTCCTCGTCCTCCGCGGAGACCGCGGCGATCGGCTGGCCTTTGTAGCGAACCTCGTCCACCGCCAGCAACGGCTCGTCGGCGGGGATGCCGAGGGCCTCGAGATGGCCATAGACGTTCTTCGGGACATCCTTGTGCGTGACGATCGCCCGGACGCCCGACAGCGCTTCCGCCTTGCTCGTGTCGAGCTTCTTGATTGCGGCGTGGTGGTGCGGCGAGCGCAGGGCCTTCGTCCAGAGCGTGCCGCGCACCCGGATGTCGTCCACGTACTGCGTGCGCCCGGTGACGTGGGCCACGCCGTCGTAACGGGGGAGTCGTGCGCCGACGGCCTTCATGCCGGGCTTCCTGGGATCAACACTTCAGCCTCCTCCGGCTCGAAGCTGGGCTCGACTTGCTCGGGATGGACGTCGCCCTTGGCGGCCGCCTCGACCGCTGCGACAATCTTGACGTAGCCGGTGCACCGGCAGACGTGGCCTGATAGAGCCTCGAGGATCTCCTCGCGGCGGGCCTTGGGGTTGCGTTCGATCAGGGCGGTGGCGGCCATGACGAAACCGGACGTGCAGAAGCCGCACTGGGCCGCATAGTGCTCGTTGAACGCCGCCTGAACGGGCGAGAGCTCGTCCGCCTCGCCGAGGCCTTCGACCGTCGTGATCGAAGCACCGTCGAGCGCCGCCAGCGGCACCAGGCACGACCGTCGGGCTTCGCCGTCCACCAGGACCGTGCACGCGCCGCAGCCGCCCTGGTTGCAGCCGGCCTTGGGGCTCGTGATTTCGAGCTCCTCTCGCAGCGCCGTCAGCAGCGAGGTGAGCGGCGGACTGTGAAGCTCGTGCTGCGCGCCGTTGACGGTGAGTCTCATTGGCCTCCTCCGAGGTCGTCGAGGGCCCGTTGGACCAGCACGGGCAGGAGTCGCTGCCGGTACCACGCCGACGCGAGTGCGTCGTCGTGTGGCTGCGCGTCGTCGAGCGCCTTTTGCGCGGCGTCCTCTGCAGACGCGCCCCCGGCCAGCGCGTCTTCCACCTGACGGGCACGCAGGGCGCTCGCTCCCGCGCCGCTGATGCCGACGCGGACGCCTGCCGAGGTCTCGGCCGTGCAGACGGCGAGGATCGTGTACGTGTGCGCGTGGGGCCTGCGGGCTGCGGCGTAGCCAGAGCGCTTCGGCTCCTGGAGCTCGACTTCGAGCACCAGTCTCCCGCCCGCACCTGCGGCAAGGAAGTCCTCGACCGGCTCCGTGCGCTCGCCGTCCTTGCCTGCGCTCTTGACAGTCGCCGCGAGTGCGATCAGCGCAGCCTGCAGGTCTCCGCGCGGTGTTCCGCCGCCGGAACGTGCACACAGGTTTCCGCCGAGCGTCGCCTGCGCGCGGATCTCGTGATCCGCAACGTTGCGCGCCGCGGAGCCGAGCGGCTCGAGTGCATCCTCGAGCTCTGCGACCGTGGTCATCGCGCCGATCGTCAGGCCGGAACCGTTGTTCCCGATCCCCGCCAACCCCGCGTCGCGGAGCATCAGGACGCGCGCCGGCCGCAGGCGCCCGTAGTTGATCTCGGGCATCAGGATCGTGCCGCCGCCGAACACGGTGACGCCGGAACCGTCTCCGAACGCCTCGACGGCCTCATCCCGGGACGCCGGGACGACGAACTCAGCTGCTTCCAGAGATGTCGACGCCACTCCCGGCTCCTCGTCGAAGGCAATGACTGAGCCGATTCTGTCACCGCCCGCGCGGAGCGCGCAACACGGCCGGCCTCCACGGAGCCCGGCCCGAGTTATCGTGAGAGCAAATGGCGTTCGCGACGATCGACGAGCTCGAGGCCGGCCTCGAGGGCGCGATGTACCTGCCGGAGCGCGGCCTCTCGACCGCGCTCTACCTCTCGCTCAAGCTCCAGAAGCCACTGCTGCTGGAGGGAGAGGCAGGTGTCGGCAAGACCGAGGCCGCGAAAGCGCTGGCCGCGGCGACGTCGTCGCGGCTGATCCGGCTCCAGTGCTACGAGGGGCTCGACGTCGCTCACGCGGTGTACGAGTGGAACTACTCGCGCCAGCTGCTGCACATTCGCGCGGCGCAGGAAGGGACCGTGTCGGAGGAGGAGCTGTTCGGGCCGGGGTTCCTGATCCGGCGGCCCCTCCTCGAGGCGATCGAGAGCACCGAGCCGGTCGTGCTGCTGATCGACGAGATCGACCGGGCCGACGACGAGTTCGAGGCCTTCCTGCTCGAGATGCTGTCGGACTTCCAGATCACGATCCCGGAGATCGGGACGGTGACGGCGCGTGTGCGGCCGGCCGTGATCCTGACCTCGAACCGAACGCGCGAGCTGCACGACGCCCTCAAGCGGCGATGTCTCTTCCACTGGATCGGACATCCGACGCTCGAGCGCGAGATTCAGATCGTCGCGCTGCGCGTCCCCGGCATCCCGGACCGGCTGGCCGCGCAAGCCGCGGCGTTCGTCCAAGGCCTGCGGCAGCTGGACCTGGCGAAGCCGCCAGGCGTTGCAGAGACGATCGACTGGGCGCAGGCGCTCGCCGCGCTCGGGCAGCAGGGGCTCGACGCGCGCACGGTCGAGGAGACGCTCGGGTCGGTGCTGAAGTACCACGAGGACTTCGCCGCTGTCCGCGACGAGGCTCTCGCTGCGCTCGTCGAGGAGGCGCGCACTGTCGCAGCCGGCGCAGCTTGAGGGCGGTTTCGTCCGCCATGTCGTCACGTTCGGCCGGATCCTGCGCGAGGCGGGGCTCGAGGTCGGGCCCGGACGCATCTCCGACGCGCTGACCGGCCTCGACTGCCTGGACATCCGCAACCGTGACGACGTCTACTGGGCGCTGCGCACGACGCTCGTCTCGCGCGCCGAGGATCTCGAGAGCTTCGACCGCGCCTTTGCCGCGTGGTTCCTGCGCTCCCCCTCGCGTCCGCCGTACCGCGGTGCGACTCCAGCCGAACGTCCGCCGCGCCTCTCCGAGCGGACGCGCACGGATCGGGCCGGCGGGGAAGGCGGTCCCGGCGACGAGACGACCGAGGTCGGCTGGAGCCTGCACGAAGTGCTGCGCCACAAAGACTTCGCTGCGATGACCCCCGAAGAGTTCGCGCAGGTGTCGAAGGCGATCGCGGACGTCGCTGCCGTGCGTCCGTTGCGGCGCTCGCGCCGGCTGCGCCCGCACACTCGCGGCCGCAGGCTCGACCTGCGCCGTCTTGCCCGCCGTTCGCTCGCCCGCGGCGGCGATCCGATCGAGCGGACCTTCCGCCGGCGGATCGACGTCCCGCGCAAGCTCGTCGTGCTGTGCGACGTCTCCGGGTCGATGGAGGCGTACACGCGGGCGCTGCTCCTGTTCTTGCACGCGGTGGTCGGCTCAGGTCGCGGCGTCGAGGTGTTCGTGTTCGGCACGCGACTGATCCGCCTGACGGAGGAGTTCCGGACACGCGATCCCGAACAGGCGCTGGCGGCGGCCGCGAAGCGCGTCGTCGACTGGGCCTCCGGAACACGGATCGGCACGTCCCTGCGGACGTTCAACGAGGTCTGGGGCCGCCGTGCGCTCACGCGCGGTGCTGCGGTCGTGATCGTCTCGGACGGTTGGGAGTGCGAGGACGCGACGCTCGTCGCAAAAGAAATGGCGCGGCTCCAGCGCGCCGCCTACGCCGTCGTCTGGGTGAACCCGCTGAAGGGAAGTCCGGAGTACCAGCCGCTCGCCGCCGGAATGCGGGCGGCGCTGCCGTTCGTTGACCGGTTCGTGGCCGGACATAATCTGGCGAGTCTCGAGGAGCTGGCGGGCCTGCTTGCCGGCATCGAAAGGAGGCGCGCGGCTTGAAAGAGGTGCTGTCGGACATCGAACGCTGGCGCGCGCGCGGCGAGAAGTTCGCGCTCGCGACTGTGATCGCGACGCGGCGCTCGGCGCCGCGGCCGGTTGGGGCCAAGCTCGCGATCTCCGAGAGCGGCGAGATGGCCGGCTCCGTCTCGGGAGGCTGCGTTGAGAGCGATGTCTACGAGCATGCCTGCGAGGTGCTCGAGGGCTCCAAGCCGCAGCTGCTCTCGTACGGGATCTCCGACGACCTCGCCTTCTCCGTGGGGCTCCCGTGCGGCGGGGAGATCGACGTCTTCGTCGATAACGCGCCGGAGCAGCTCATGGAGCGATTGCTCCGGGTCATCGAGAGCGAGGAGCGCGCCGTGCTCTTCACCGTCGTCGAGGGCGAGCCGCTCGGGGCCGAGCTGCTCGTTACCGAGGCCGGCGAAACTTTCGGGCCGGGCCCAGGCGAGCCGGCCGGACGGGTCGACGAGTTGCTGCGGAAAGGCCGCAACACGCTGCTCGAGCTCGACGAGGGGCAAAAGGTGTTCGCCGAGATCTACGGGCCGGCTCCGCGGTTGCTCATGATTGGTGCCGTCGACACGGCGGAGGCGCTCTGCGCGGCTGCGAAGCAGCTCGGCTGGCACACGATCGTCGCCGATGCGCGCGCGAAGTTCGCGACGAAGCAGCGGATCCCGAGCGCTGACGAGCTGCTGGTCGCCTGGCCGCAGGATGCGATCGAGCAGGTGCAGCCCGACTACCAGACCGCGGTTGTCGTGTTGACACACGACGACAAGTTCGACGTGCCCGCGATCCAGGGCGCGCTCGCCACGGAGGCCTTCTACATCGGCGCGCTCGGGTCGCGGCGGAACCAGGAGCGCAGGCGCGAGCGTCTGCTCGAAGCCGGCGTCGAGGAGCAGGCGTTCGCACGAGTCTCGGGACCGACGGGGCTCGACATCGGCGCGGACACTCCGGCGGAGACCGCACTCTCGGTCCTCGGCGAGATTCTCGCCACGCGCGCAGGCCGTGACGGCGGTTTCCTGCGCGACTCGAAAACCCGCATCCATGTGGAAGAGCCGCGCGAGCAAGCCGAGGCGGTTGCGCGCGATTCGGCAAGCTGAACGGTCGCCGAGCAGAAATTCCAAAAGCAAGAGCTTAGTGCGAGCGGAGCCGCACTAAGCGAAGGCGAACTGATGCGGGCGCGGCCGCGAAGCGCCCGTGCCCGCACGGAAGAGAACAGCCGCCAAGCCCGCCGAGCCTAGAGTGCGCGGGCTTGGCCCGCGCACGTTCCGCGCGAAGCGCCGTAGCCAAATTCCGAGCGAAAGCCCAGCTTTCGCGAGGAGCGAGTGTGTTAGGTTCGGCCGGCTTCCACAGCGCACAAAGGAGCCGAGATGGCCGTTGACGTCAAGTCGGAGAAGCTCCACGAGCTCGTCGACTCGCAGGCGCAGGTCGAGAAGCTCGCGACGGGGTTTACGTTCACCGAAGGGCCGCTCTGGAACAAGTCGGAGGGCTACCTGCTCTTCAGCGACATGCCGGCCGACATCCGGCGGCGCTGGAGCGAGGCGGACGGTGTCACCGAGGTCGCGAACCCGAGCAACAAGGGCAACGGGATGACCTACGACGCGCAGGGGCGCCTGCTCGTCTGCGAGCACGTCACGAGCTCGCTCGTGCGGATGGACCCGGACGGAGTCGGCACGAATCGGGAGACGCTCGCCTCGCATTACGAGGGCAAGGAACTGAACAGCCCGAACGACGTGATCGTCGCCGACGACGGCTCGATCTACTTCAGCGACCCGTGGTACGGCCGCATGCCGGTCTTCGGCATCGAGCGCGAACGCGAGCTCAGCTTCCAGGGCGTCTACCAGCTCGCCCCCGACGGCGGCGATCCCCAGCTCCTCGTCGACGACTTCGAGCAGCCCAACGGGCTTTGCTTCTCGCCGGACGAGTCGCTGCTCTACATCAACGACACGCCTCGCGCGCACATCCGCGTCTTCGACCGCCAGTCCGACGGGACGATCGGAAACGGGCGGATGTTCTTCAACAACATCGGCTCGGGCGTGATCGAGGAAGGCATTCCGGACGGGATGAAGGTCGACGAGCGGGGCAACGTCTACGTCACCGGTCCGGGCGGCGTCTGGGTGATCAGCCCCGACGCGGAATTGCTCGGCGTGATCGAGGTGCCGGAGAACGTCGGCAATCTGAACTGGGGCGGCGACGACTGGAGCGACCTGTACATGCCGAGCACGACGTCGCTCTACCGCATCTCGATGAAGGTGTCAGGCAATCGGCTCAGTTACATGACGTGAGGAGGAGAGCATGAGCGAGATCGCGGAGCGGGTCGACGTCGACCCCGAGCGGGCGGTGCTCATCGTCCAGGACATGCAGAACGACGTGATGATGGAGGGCGGCGCGTGGGCCGAGACGGGCGCGCCGGAGCACGCGAAGGAACAGAACGTCGTCGAGAACGTGAAGCGGCTTGCGGACGCCTGCCGCGCAGCCGGGATCCCGGTGTTCCACGTCCACTACCTCGTCGAGGACGGTGCGCCGGGGCTCAAGCTGAACGCCGGCCTCTTCCAAGGCGTCAAGGACACCGGCGGGCTCGTCCGCGGCTCGTGGGGCGCGGCGCCGGCCGAGGGCCTGGAGCCGCAGGAGGGCGACTTCGTCGTCGAGAAGATGCGAATGAATGCCTGGGAAGGGACGAGGCTCGAACACCTGCTGAAGGGGCTCGGGCGTGACACGATCATTGTCACCGGCGCCTGGACGAACATGTCGGTCGAGCACACCGCCCGGACAGGCGCGGACAAGGGCTACTACATGATCGTGCCCGAGGACGGCTGCTCGACGATGAACGCCGAGTGGCACAATGCGTCGATCAACTTCGCCTTGCAGAACGTCTCGACGGTCACGACCTGCGCCGCCGTACTCGAGGCGATCGGCGCCGCAGCGCCCGCGTAGCCCGCGCGAAGTGAAGACTCGCGCCGCCGTCTTTCACGGTGCTGGACGGCCGCTCGAGGTGTGCGAGATCGAGCTCGAGGAGCCGCGCGACGACGAGGTGCTGGTGCGGATGGGCGCCGTCGGCGTCTGCGGGACAGACCTGCACAGCATCAAGGGAGAGTGGCAACGCCCGACGCCCATGGTGCTGGGCCACGAAGGTGCGGGGACCGTCGAGGCTGCTGGGAACGGCGTTTCGTCTCTTCGGCCAGGCGACCGAGTCGTCCTGTCGTGGGCGCCCTCGTGTGGCGAATGTGCCGACTGCGCGCGCGGCCGGCCCGCGGCCTGCGTTCCGCTGCATCGCGCGATCGCCGCCGGCACTCTCGTCGACGGCCGAACGGGGATGTCGCTGAACGGCGAGACCGTGTACCGCGGCACGGCCACCGGCGCGCTCACAGAACGGCTGGTCGTCGCGGAGCGCGTCGCGCTCCCACTCGGGGAGGACGTGCCGATCGAGGAGGCCGCGCTGCTCGGCTGCGCCGCACTTACGGGAGTGGGGGCGGTGTTGTTCGCGGCGCGCGTCGAGGCGGGTGCGTCCGTCATGATCGTCGGCGCGGGAGGCGTGGGGCAGTTCGTGCTGCAGGGGGCGCAGCTCGCCGGTGCGGAAGCGGTCGTGTCGGTCGACCCGGTCGGAGGCCGGCGCGAGCAGGCGCTGCAGCTAGGCGCGACAGCGGCTGTTCCGCCGGACGAGCTGAAGCAGACGATGCGCCGGCTGCTGCCCGACGGGGCCGACTACGGCTTCGACGCCGTCGGCAATCCTGAGACGACCGAGCTCGCGCTGCGCTGGACGCGCAGCGGCGGCACCTGCGTTGTGGTCGGGCTGCCCGCTGCCGGAGCGAGATTCGATCTCGACCCGGGCGAGTTCAACCGCCGGGAGAAATGGCTGACCGGGACGATGTACGGGTCCGAGGACCCCGCCGTCGCGCTGCCGATCCTGCTCGAGCACGTGCGTGCAGGCCGGTTGAAGCTTCGCCCGCTGCTCGGCCCGACGTTCCAGCTCGACGACGTGAACGACGCGATCGAGGCGAGCCTTGCGGGCTCGGCCGGACGCGTGGTGGTTCAGCCCTGATCGAACAGATCGAACGCACCCGGGTTGCCTGGGTGGACACGGACGCGGGCGGACGCATCCACTTCAGCGCGGTGTTCCGCTGGGTCGAGGCGGCGGAGACTGCGCTGATGCGCCGCGTCGGTCTGCTCGAGGGCTGGGGAAACTATCCCCGGCGGCACGTGGAGGCCGACTACCTGAACGTGCTCGTCTTCGAGGACGAGGTCGAGGTTCGACTGCGCGTCGAAGCTGTCGGCCGAACGTCGATCACGTACGCATGGGACATCGCAAAGGCCGGCGACGTCTACGTGCAGGGAGGACACACCGTTGTGCACGTGGACGAGCAAGGCCGGGCTGCTGCGTTGCCAGAGCGCGTTCGCGCCGCTCTCACGTGAGCGACTGCCAGCGCTCGCGATAGTCCTCGCGCACGGGGCGGAAGACGTCCAGCACCAGGGCGCCCTCGGGGCCGCAGTAGGCGGAATGCTCCACTCCGCTCGGAAGGACGTAGCCCGCCAGCGGACCCAGTTCGTGCGGGACGCCGTCGACGACGAGCGCCTGCATCCCGCGCAGGATGATTCCGAGCTGCTCGTGCTCGTGGCTGTGCAGGGGCACGGTCGCGCCCGGCTCGAACTCGATCAGGTTCAGCATCGCGCCCTCGCCGAACAGCGGGCGCGCGCTGACGCCTGTTGCGAGCTCGAACGCCCGGACCTCGTCGAAATGCACGAACTGCGCCTCCACGATCGGCTGATTATCCTCGGCAGCGTGGCCGCGCGTGAGGAGATCAGGGTGGCGGGGATGCCCGAACCGATCTCGCACTACACGGACGCAGTCCGCGTCGGCGACCTGCTGTTCGTCTCCGGCTGCGTACCGGTCGACGCCGGCGGCGGGCTCGTCGGCGGGGACGACATCATCGAGCAGGCACGGCAGACATTCGCGAACGTTCGCGCCGTGCTCGAAGCGGCCGGTTCGTCGTTCGCCGACGTGGCGAAGGTGACCATCTTCCTTACCGACGTCGACGACCGGGCGAAGATCAACCCCGTGCGTCAGGAAGTGTTCGGGGACGCGCGTCCTGCGAGCACGCTCGTCGAGGTGAGCAGGCTGGCGATACCGGGCGCGAAGATCGAGGTCGAAGCGGTTGCCGTCGTCGGCACATGACCCGCACAACGCGGTCATAACCTGGCTCGACGACCCTGGAGAGGCGAAGCCGGGAGCCCTCTCCGGGAAGACGCTCCTCGTCAAGGACCTGTTCGACACGGCCGGAGTCCGCACGACGTACGGCTCGAAGCTCTACGCGGATCACGTTCCCGAACGGACGGCGCCGAGCGTCGAGCGGCTCGTCGACGCAGGCGCGGTCGTCGTCGGCAAGGCGAACCTGCACGAGTTCGCCTGGGGCGTGACGAGTCAGAACCCGTGGTACGGCACCGTCAGGAACCCTCTGCACCCGGGCCGGACGACCGGAGGCTCGAGTGGTGGCAACGCGGCTGCGCTCGCGGCAGGCCTCTGCGATCTCGGGCTCGGCACGGACACGGGCTGCTCGATTCGACTGCCCTCGGCCTGCTGCGGGACCGTCGGGCTGAAGCCTCGCTGGGGCAGCATCTCCACGGCAGGCGTCTTTCCGCTCGCTCCGACCCTGGACACGGTCGGCCCGATGGCACGAACGCTCGACGACGTCGTCCTCATGTGGTCCGTCCTGCGGGACAAACCCGCGCCGGCCCCGCGCCTTGCCGGGCTGACCGTCGGCGTGCTGACGCGCCCGCCGTCCGTCGGCGACGGGAATCGGTCCGGCGAGAACCTCGCTGCCGAGCAGTACGTCGAGAGGCTGGAAGCGCTCGGCGCGCGTTGCGCCGGCGCCGAGATCCCGGAGCCGGAAGCGAACACGTGGCCCGTCTTCTTCCACGAAGCGACGGACGCACACCGGGCAACGTTCCCGGCGCGTGCGGACGAGTACGGCGACAACGTCAGGCGCAAGCTCGAGCTCGCGCAGTCCGTCGACGCCGACGAGGTCGAGGCCGGGTACAAGGCGATCGACGCGTGGCGCCGCTACGAGCCCGAGGTCGACCTCTTCGTGGCGCCGACCGTCGGGATCGACCCGCCGCCCGAGGATTGCGACGAGCTCGAAGTCAGGATCCCTTTGACCGCGTTCACGCGTCCGATCAACCTGCTCGGCTGGGCCGGCCTCGCGATCGGCGACCTGCAGCTGATCGCCCCGGCCGACGAGACGGTCCTCGCCGCGGGCCTCGCCTGGGAGCGCGGTTGACCTCCGCGCGAAGGCTGCGCCTTCGCGCGGATCTTGGGTACGGCCGCTTTCGCGGCGGAACGCACGCCGGCCGAGCCCGCGCGCTTCTATTGGGCTTGTGTGCGGGTCGCCAGGTCTAAAAAACATCCAACCCTCCACAAGCCCAAAGGCCGGAGGCTAACGCGCAGTGTTAGCCGCAGGCGGACTGACGCGGGCGGGGAGGCTTTAGCCCCACCGCCCGCGCGGTTGGAAAACGCTCGCCCGCCATACCCATAGAAGTGGGCGGGGGCCGCCCCCCCCCCCGGCCCCCGAAGCCGCGGGCCCCCATCCACCCCCAAACGCCCCAGTCGCGGGGGCGGCGCGCGGGCCGGGGG
>JBKPGW010000146.1:0-4067 GCA_046729555.1 Actinomycetota bacterium
GAACATCGGGCTCGAGGGGATGATGCTGTCGGGCGCATTCTTCGCGGCGCTCGGCGCGGACAAGTTCGGTCACTGGTGGATGGGGTTGGTGACCGCGGCGGTGGCGGGCGCCGGCTTCGGCGCCGTGCATGCGTTCATGGCGATCCAGCTACGCGCGGATCAGATCGTGAGCGGCACCGCGATCAACTTCCTCGCCCTCGGCGTCACCGGCTATTTCTTCATCGACGTCTACGGGGAGAACGGAACGCCGGGTGACATGCCGCGCATCCCGGACGTCGACGTCGACTTCCTTGGCAGCGTCTTTGGACACCTGAACCTGATGATCTGGGTGTCGTTCGTGCTGCTGATCGTCGCGCACATCACGCTCTTCCGGACGCCGATCGGCCTGCGGATCCGTTCGGTCGGGGAGCATCCGCGGGCGGCGGACACGGTCGGCATCTCCGTGTATGCGACGCGCTACGCCGCCGTCATTCTGTCCGGCGTGCTCGCGGCGCTCGGCGGCGCGTACCTCTCGATCGGCTACCTCGGGTCCTTCAGCGAGAACATGACCGCCGGCCGCGGCTTCATCGCGCTCGCCGCGGTCATCTTCGGGAACTGGCGTCCGTTCGGCGCGTTCGCGGCAGCGTTGCTGTTCGGCAGTTCGACGGCCCTGTCCTTTCGCCTCGCCCAGCCGTGGGGGAACGCGTCCGTCCTGTTCCAGTCGCTCCCATATGTCTTGGTGCTCGTCGCAGTGACCGGCGTCCTCGCCCGCCCGACCCCGCCTGCGGCGGTTGGCCGCCCATACGTCAAGCAATAGGACCAGGGCCTGGGTGGCGCTGCTGCTCGGGCTTCTGGGACTCCTGACGCTGCCCGCGGCGATCGAGGTCTCCCGGCGCTCGCCGCGGGTGGAGCTCCTGGACGCCGCCTACGGGATCCCCCTCGCCTTCGTCCTCGGCTTCTCGGCCCTGGTCATGGCCAGGCGAGCCCGCCAGAACCTCCGCTGGCTGCAGCTCCGCGAGCAGAGCACGGGAGTCGCTAGCGCCGCAGTGATTCTCGGGGGGCTCACCGTCTGCCTCGCGCTGACGGCCGCTCTCTCCATTGGTTTCTACGAATTGGTGCTCGTTTACCAACATTCGCGCTAGTCGCTCTACAATGGGGCGCCGCCCGTGTTCGAGATTGGGAACAGCCTGCGTGAGGCGCGCCTGCGCCAGACTCTCGACTTCCCCGAGATCGAGCAGGCGACGAAAATCCGTGGCAAGTACCTGCGGGCGCTCGAGGACGAGCAGTTCGACGTCCTCCCGGCTCAGACCTACGTCAAGGGCTTTCTGCGCTCGTACGCGGAGTACCTCGGCCTCGACGGCCAGCTCTACGTGGACGAGTACAACTCGCGCTTCGTCGTCGGGGAGGAGGAGTCGCCCGCACGCCCTAGACGGTCGGCCCCGCCGTCGCGGGGCGTTCAGGTTCAGTCCCGCGTCGTCCTGCTGACGCTGCTCGGGATCGCAGCCGTCACCGCACTCGTGATCGTGGCGTGGACGCGCGGCGAGCCTCAGAAGAAGGAGCCGGTCGGTCTCGCGGGCACGGCGACGCACAAGCCGACAGGTGTCCGGCAGCAGCGTGCGACGACGAACACGGTCCGGCTGATCGTCACTGCGAAGCGCGGCAACTGCTGGCTCGAGGTGCACAGCGGTTCCGCGACGGGGCGCATCCTCTTCCAGGGAACGCTCGAGCTCGGACAGCGCAAGCTCTTCAGCGGCCGCAAGCTGTGGATCACGCTCGATCGTCCGGAGAACCTCGGCGCCGTCCTCAACGGACACAGCCGCAGGCTGGCCGGCGGCGGCGTGAAGACGTTGATCGTCACATCCCGAGGCATCCGCCCCGGCGTTTGACCCACCCTCGGGCTGTCGTCGTCGTCACCGGCAGCGAGCTCGTCCGCGGCGACCGCAACGACCTGAACGGCCCGTTCCTGGCGGCCGAACTGCTGCGCCTGGGCGTCGAGCCGGCGCGGATCGTGATCGTCGGCGATCGCGAGGACGAGCTCGAAGCCGCGCTCGCCGAGGGGCTGCGCGCCGAGCTCTGCGTCGTCTCCGGCGGGCTCGGGCCGACGCACGACGACCGCACCGTCGAGATGGTCGCGCGCGCTGCCGGCGTCGGGCTTCGGCTCGACGAGGGCCTGCACGGTGAGATCGGCGCGATCTCGCGTGCGTTCGCCGAGCGGATGGGCCGGCCGTACGTGGACTTCGAGGCGGGTGTACGCAAGCAGGCGACGATTCCCGAGGGTGCGCTCTCGCTCGGGCTGGCCGGAACGGCGCCGGGGCTCGTGCTCGAGGCAGGAGGGTCCGTCGTGGTCGTGTTGCCGGGACCGCCGGGCGAGCTACGCCGGTTGTGGCGGGAAGCGATCGACGCGCCGCCCGTGCGCGGCTTGCTGGCGCGAGCGCAACCACCCGAGCTGCGGCTGCTTCGCTTCTTCGGCGCGAGCGAGTCGGCGGTGGCAAAGGCGCTCGCGGACGCGGGGGGCGATGGGGACGGCGTGGAGGCGACGATTTGTGCGCGCGACTTCGAGATCCACGTCGACCTCGTCGTCGAGCCAGGTGCGGAGACACGCGCCGACGAGCTGTCGTCCCGGCTCGTCGCCCCGCTCGAGCGCTACCTCTTCAGTCGCGACGCGCGTCCCGTCGAGGAGCTCGTGCTCGACCTCTGCCGCGAGGAGCGGCTGACGCTGGCAACGGCGGAGTCGTGCACGGGTGGGATGGTCGCGCAGCGGCTCACGTCGGTGCCGGGCTCGAGCGACGTCTTCCTCGGGGCGGTCGTCGCTTACGCTGACGCCGTCAAGGAGAGCGAGCTCGGCGTGCCGCGCGACCTGTTCGAGCGCCACGGCGCGGTGTCCGCCGAGGTCGCGGCCGCGCTGGCGGCGGGCGCGCGGGAGCGGCTCGGGGCGGACGTGGCGGTCGCCGTCACGGGGATCGCGGGGCCGGGCGGCGGCACCGAGGCGAAGCCGGTCGGGCTCGTCTACCTGCACGCGGAGGCGCCGTCAGGCGCCCGGAGCGCCGACTTCGTCTTTCCCGGAGACCGCGACGGGATCAGACGGCGGGCGACCGTGACTTCCCTCCACCTCTTGCGCCGGCTTCTGACACAGAGTCGCGACGAACCCGTGTGAATCTCCCGGCTAGCTTTGAAGGTCGTGAACGCGCACGACTCTTCTGCGCCCTGCGGCTCCCCGAGGACGCGCTCGACGCGCTGTGCGACTGGCAGGCCGCCGAGATCCAGGGTGGGCGTGCGGTGCCGCGTGACCATCTCCACCTCACGCTGGCCTTTCTCGGGCACCGGCCCGTGGACGAGCTTCCCGGGATCGGCGCCGCACTGCGCGATGCGGCCTCGGCCGCACAGCCCATCCAGCTCCTGCCCGAGGGCTACCGCGAGACCCGGAGCGTCGGCATGCTGATCCTGAAGGACCTTGCGGGGACGGCCACCAGGCTGGCGGAGGATCTCTTCGGCCGGCTCGAGGGCCTTGGCGTCTACGAGCGGGAGCAGCGGCCCTGGCTGCCGCACGTCACCGTCCTCCGCTTCCGCGAGCGGCCGCGGCTGCGACCGCCGCTCCCGGAGCTGGGGGAGGTCGTGCCGTCCGACGCGGCTGTTTTCCTTTCTCGGTTACGGCCTTCCGGGGCCGAGTACTTTGTCGTCGAATCGTTTGCCCTAGGAGGTTGATGTCAGTGGATCGCGAGCAGGCACTGGATGTCGCTCTCGGCCAGATCGAGCGGCAGTTCGGCAAAGGCGCCGTGATGAAGATGAACGATCACGCGGCCGTCTCCATCGGCGCGATCTCTACGGGCTCGCTCGCGCTCGACCTCGCGCTCGGCATCGGCGGGCTGCCGCGCGGACGCATCGTCGAGGTCTTCGGCCCCGAGTCGTCGGGGAAGACGACGCTCGTCTACCACGTGATCGCGGAGGCGCAGCGGCGCGGAGGCATCTGCGCCTTCATCGACGCGGAGCACGCGATGGACCCGACGTACGCGAAGCGGATCGGCGTCAACATCGACGATCTCCTCGTCTCGCAGCCCGACACGGGCGAACAGGCACTCGAGATCGCCGAG
>JBKPGW010000147.1:0-3000 GCA_046729555.1 Actinomycetota bacterium
GGTCGGAACAGCGACCGAAAGGAGGCCCACGTGTTCCGACCGAGCACACGCACCAGAGCCGCGCCGTCCTGATAGTCGGGCTCGTCGCACAACTGCGTAACAACAAGCTCTAACGAGCGACCCACGACCGCCGGCGAGCGCGATCCGCCGGCGGTCGCCTTTTCAACGAAGCCTCAGCTACGAGGGGAAGACGCTCACCGGCATCTCGTAGAACTCGACGCTACTCCGGCTGCCGCCGCCGGTCGGCGACATCGCATTCAGCGCCTCGTCGCCACGCTTCAGGGCTTCCTCGGTCTCGAACATGGTGATGCCGATGGACTTTCCACTCTCACGATCGACGAGCATCATCATGCCCTTCGCGTCCTCCAACCCCGGCGGCCGGTTGTCCTTCTCCACGTCGTTCTTGACCTGGGCGATCGCTTCGTCCAGCCCCTCGGACATGTTGAACGTCGCAACCCGGACGTACATGACGGCTCCTTCCGTAGCGGACGGAGGGACCCTAGCCGAGGCGGATCGTCGTCAGGACGAAGACCCCTTGCTGCGGAACCGTGATCGTCGCAACGCCGTTCGCATCGGCGAGCACGGGCTTCTTCGCACCCACCAGCCCGTCGCCGGCCTCGTTCCAGATCAGCAGGTTCGCCTGCTTCGACGGCGGCAGGCCCGCGATCGCATACGAGACGGGTGTCGTGCTCACGGTGTTGAGCTGCGCCCCAGCCGTGTCGAGCCCGACGACGGTCAGCTGTTTCGACTTGCCCAGGTACGCGGCGAGCAGGCGAGAGCTGTTCGGGGCGGAGTCGACAGCGACGACGTCCCAATCCCGCTTCACGGTCGTCGTCAGCAGCAGCATGAAGTTGTACAGCGGGTACAGGGGCCAGCCGCTCTGCGGCGCGCCGATGATGTAGTACGCCTGCGTGCTGTTGTCGTACTTCCCGTAGTACGAGTCCCACTTGCTCGTGCCCAGATAGCCCAGGTCGGCGGCGAGCACGTCGAACCACGCGTGCTGGAACGCGCTGATATTCGTCTGCGTGATCGGCGAGCCGTCCTCCCAGACTCCGGGATCGACCTGCGGGACGCCGTTGAAGGTGCGCATCCCGCGCACCCCGTACTCGGTCACGTAGACCGGCTTCCGTCCGGACTCCGGGAGTGCGTTGACGATCTTGCGCACCTCCGTCAGCCGGTCGACGAGCTTCTGCGTGTCCCAGTAGTCCCAGAAGACGTGGATCGAATACGCGTCGAGGAGGTCGGACATGTGCGTCGCGAGGTACTGGAACCAGACGTCCTGGTTCGGCGCGCCCGTGTCCGGGCCGCGCACGAGATCGCCGCCCATGTAGCGCACTTGGCCGCGGATGTTCTGGATGTACGGGTCGAGCTCGCGGTACTGCGTCTCGTACTGCTGCATCGTTATCCGCGTCCGGTTCGGCTCGTTTTGGAGCGTCAGCCAGCGCAGATTCGTCACGCCGCGGTTGCGCACGAGGTCGATCAGCACGTCCGCGAACTTCTGGACTGTCCCGGCGGCGACGCTGAGCGCGCCGCCCTGCCAGGTGACGTTGATCGTCGTGCCGGTGCTCTGGGCAAAGAGCGCGGTGCGGACGAACGACTGCATCTTGTCCGGATCGCTGAACGCCTGCGGCGTGAAGAAGACGCGCGAGAACTGGGGATGCAGTGCGCGCATCTTCTGCTCCATGTCGACGACGTTCTCGTCGGTGACACCGGCCGCGCGGCTCAGCGCCGCGTAGACGTGGTGGTTGAACTGGCCACCGTAGCCGGCGATACCGGAGACGACCGGCGCCGCCGTGCGCACACGGAAGTCGGCCACCTCGACCGTCACACGCCGCGGCTTCGTCCCGGTGACGGCGACCGTCAACGGGATCCGGCCGGGAGTCGGAAGGGTGATCGGGACCTTGACCGTCGTGCGGCGACGCGGCCGGAAGGTGACCTTCTTTGCCGCCAAGCGCGTCGGCCCAGAGGCGATAGTGATGGTCGCCTTCCGCGGCTGCGAGGCCCGGTCGACGACCGTGACCGTCACGTAGAACGGCCGCCCGGCGAGGCTGAGCCGGTTCGTCTTGACCGAGCTCAGGACGAGCGCCGGGCTCGGAGCTGCCACCGCGCCGCCGGCCAGGACGAGGGCGGCCAAGCCCGCCCCGACGAAGACCCCTCTCCTCACGGCAGGCCAGGGTAGCGACGCCCGGTTAAGAAGTTATGGTCGCATGGTGCTCGAGCGGCTCCCGCTCTTCGGCGGCCTGGCTCTCATCGCGATCGCGTTCGTGATCGGCTCGTTCGCGATCGGCCACGGGATCCGGGACAAGAACCGCAACGACGTGATCAGCGTCACCGGCTCGGCCAAGAAGCGGATCACGTCGGACTACGTCGTCTGGAACCTGTTCGTGACGAGCGAGCAGGGCTCTGCCCAGACTGCCGCGCGGGAGCTCGCCCGGTGGACGACGAGGATCCGTTCCTTCCTGACGCAGGCCGGCGTCGAGCCGAGCGAGCTGAGCATCGATCCCATCTCGACCGAGACGGTCTCCCGGAAAGGGAAGGTGATCTCGTTCCGGCTGACGCGCGGGTTCGAGATCCGCTCGCCTCGGGTTCGCAACGTGACCGATGTCGCGAACCGCAGCTCGGAGCTGCTCGCTCAAGGGATCCCGCTCCAGGCCGACCCGCTGCAGTACGTCTACACGAAGCTGACCTCGCTGCGGCCGGCGCTCCTGGCGCAAGCGACAAAGGACGCGCGCAGCCGTGCAGAAGTGATCGTCGACGCGACCGGGTCGCACCTCGGCAAGCTGCGCCGCGTCAGCGTCGGCGTGTTCCAGATCACCTCGCCGAACTCGACCGAGGTGCAGGACTACGGCGTCTACGACACGTCGACGCTGGAGAAGGACGTGACCGCCGTGGTCAACGTCACCTTCGCCTTGAAGTGAGTCGAGGGTAAGCAGCGGTGTCACTCGGTAGGGGGTAGCCGGGTCGGGGGGGACGGGCGCCGGGGGGGGGGGGGGGCGCCAG
>JBKPGW010000148.1:0-47034 GCA_046729555.1 Actinomycetota bacterium
CCGTACGGCGAGCTGGTCGTCTCGCTCTCGCCTCCCCAGACATAGGGGTAGCCGATGAAGCGCACCGCGGTGTTGAGCACTTGCTTCTGCCAGGGCATCAGCGTGGGGAGGACGAACGTTGCGGCCACCTCTTGCGTCGACGGCACGTCCCATTCGCCGAACTTGAGGATCCGCGCGGCCGAATACGCCGCCTCGGCGTGTGACGCCCGCTCGTTCGGCGAGAGCTCGAGCTTGTCGAGCGCGGCCGGGTGATTCGTGCGCAATCCGAGCAGTCGCGCGACCACCTCCGTGCCGAAGCGCGAGGGCGGGGTCAGGCCGGCGGTCTTCGCGCTCTCGGTGAAGAGCCTTGCGGTGTCCGAAAGGCCGAGCGTGGTCACGAGCTTCGAGTCGAGCCCGCTAATCGTCACCGCCGTCGTCGGCACAGTCGGCGCCGTCGGGGTGATGTGCAGCAGGCCGGAACTGATCGTCTCGAGCTCGCCCCGGGTGAGGGGATCGTTCGGACGCGCCGCCGCCTCCTTGGCCATGAGACCGGCAGCAACCACTGCCTTCAGCTCAGCCTGTGCCCACGAAGTCGCCGGCTTGGCGGCGGCGCCCGGCGACCACGCGAGGAGCGTGATGAGCATGCAGGCATGCGGAAGGAAGCGGCGGCGCATACCCGGTTCCTATCGGCGGGTCGCTTCATCTCTTTAATTCAGATGGATGGCAGTCGAAATCAGCCCTGAGCCGAGCGAGGAAGAGCGGAAAGCCATCCTCGAAGCCTTGGCGGCAGAGCAGGAAGAGACGGCCGCGCCCACGCCCTGGCGTGCCGCCGGGCTAGGTCCGGGCCCCGACGAGGACGAGCTTCAAGCAGGCGCGCCGCCGCGCCACAGCCGCGGCGCCACGCGGGCGTAGTCTAGGCCCGAGATCCACGTCAGCACGACCGCCACGAGGAGCGCCCACCAGGCGATGTCGTCGCGCCAGGCTCCTGCCGCCGCGAAGCCGCCGATCGCAGCCGCGAGCGCCTGCGACCACGTCTTGAGCTTGCCGAGGTCGCGCGCCTGGAGAACTACGCCGCGCTCGAGCGCCGCGAGCCTCAATGCGGTGACGAGGAACTCACGCACGACGATCAGGGCGACCATCCAGCCAGGCGCGACCTGCTGGTCGACCAGCATGACGAGCACCGCCAGTACGAGGATCTTGTCCGCGGCAGGGTCGAGCAGCGAGCCGAGCGGCGACGACCGGCCGCGGCTGCGCGCGATCCGCCCGTCGAACCAGTCCGTCGCCATTGCCGCCGCGAACAGCGCGGTCGCCCAGTAGTTGTGCCCGTGGAAATTCCACGCGTAGAGGAGCACCACGAAGGGGACCGAGGCGGCGCGTGCGATCGTCAATCCGTCCGGGAGGCTCACCGCGGGGAGAATACGAGGGGCAACGGCGCAGCGGCTATGGACCGCCGCCAGCAAGACTGACGAGAGCGAGACCCTGCACCGGACCACGCGCCGCAGTAGGCGCAGCACCCGCTCCAGTGGGGCGTCCTCGGCGCAATAGCGCGCGCACGGTGGGCACCTGGCTAACCCGCTTGGCTAGGCCACTTGCGGAGGCCGTGTAGCCAAGCCGTATCCGGCCCTGGGCGTTCGGAAGGGCATGCCGAGACTCGTCCGCATGCCGCGCCCGATGCCTGGCCGCATGCCCGGCCGCAGGCGCGAACCTTCCCCGAGGGTTCCCAAACCGTGTCACATCTTCTCCTTGTACGTCGTCATTACTAATGACTGCCTGCGAAGAGGTCGCTTGGCACACGGCCAAACACGAGTGGAGGAGGGACAATGAAGTACGGGCTGCTGATCCACGTGACCGGCGTGCTCATCGCTTCGCTAGCTGCCGGAGACTGGATCGCGATCGCCGCGTCCGGAGTCGTCGTCGTGCTTCTGATCGCTCCAGTGGTGTGGCTCGCCTGGCGTTTCCTCCAGATGAGCGACGAGGCGTTCATCAAGTCGGTCAACGACGTCGAGGAATTTGTTGACCTGACCGCGCAAGCGAGAACCGAGGCGAAGAGCTTCACTCGTGGTTCGCTGCTCGATGGCGACCCTCACGCTGCGGCGGCGGCGATCGACAAGTTCATGTCGCGCAAGGCATTGGCGCGCCAGGCGGTGTGGCCCCGTGGTTACGTGCCGCACGGACGCGAGGGCGACAGACGCAGTCGACCCACCGCACGATGAGTGCGCGGCAAGTTTGCAGTCGTCGTAGGGGCCGGAACATACGAGGCTGCAGCGGCGCTAGCCTGGGGGTGCACTCCTCTTCGGAGCAAGCCTCGCGGTCTTCTCTCTCGTTATCGCCGTGATAGTAAGCCGTGCGTCCTAGCCCGTCGAGATGGTTTTTCGAGACGTCTCCGCGTGGCCCTGCCTAGGCGCCGTGGATACGAGATTGGAAACATCACCTCCGTGGAGGCCGCTGGAACCGCATGAATAGAACGTAAGCGCGGCTGTGCGATCGTACGAGGGCAGTGGCCGTTTTCAGCAAAGTCCTCGTCGCCAACCGCGGTGAGATCGCGATCCGCGTCTTCAGGACGCTCCGCGAGCTCGGTATCGGGACGGTCGCGGTCTACTCCGACGCTGATCGCAACGCCGCTCACGTCACCCACGCCGACGAGGCGTACGTGGTCGGCGGGGGTGCGCCTGCCGAGAGCTACCTGAATCAGGAGCGGATCCTCGACGCGGCCCGGCGTGCCGGCGCCGAAGCGATCCATCCTGGCTACGGCTTTCTCGCGGAGAATGCGTCGTTCGCGCGCGCCTGTCTCGACGCCGGGATCGTCTGGATCGGGCCGCCGCCGGAGGCGATCGAGGCGATGGGGTCGAAGATCGAGGCGCGCGAGCGGATGCGGGCGGCGGGAGTGCCGATCGTCCCGGGCGTCACTGAGCCGGTGGAGTCCGCGGACGAGGTTCGCCGTCTCGGCGAGGAGCTCGGCTGGCCGATCGCGATCAAGGCTTCGGCCGGGGGCGGCGGCAAAGGGCTGAAGGTCGTCCGGAACGGCGACGAGGCCGATCGTGCGTTCGAGTCGGCGCGGCGCGAGGGCGAGGCCTACTTCTCGGACGCCGCCGTCTACGTCGAGCGGTACCTCGAGGATCCACGCCACGTTGAGGTGCAGGTGCTGGCCGACGCCCACGGCCACGTCATCCATCTCGGCGAGCGCGACTGCACGATCCAGCGGCGCCACCAGAAGCTCGTCGAGGAGACGCCGTCTCCGGCCGTCGACGACGCGCTGCGCGAACGGATCGGCGGCATTGCGGTCGACGCGGCGCGCGCAGTCCAGTACCAGAGCGCCGGCACGGTCGAGGGTCTGCTCTCGCGCGACGGGGAGTACTTCTTCCTCGAGATGAACACCCGCATCCAGGTCGAGCACACCGTCACGGAGATGGTCACGGGGCTGGATCTGATTCGCGAGCAGGTGCTCGTCGGCGCCGGCCGGGAGCTGTCGTTGCGGCAGGAGGACGTTCGGCTGACGGGTCACGCGATCGAATGCCGGATCAACGCCGAGGACGTGGGCAACGGCTTCCTGCCTGCGCCGGGAACGATCACCGCGTACCGGGAGCCGGCCGGGCCCGGCGTGCGGATCGACTCGGGCGTCACCGCCGGCAGCGAGATCTCACCGCTCTACGACCCGATGATCGCGAAGCTGGTCGTGCACGGAGTCGACCGCGAGCACGCGCGGCGGCGCATGCTGCGCGCGCTGGATGAGCTCGTCGTCGAAGGCGTGAAGACGCTGATCGGCTTCCACAAGGCTCTGCTGATGCATCCGTGCTTCGTCGAGGGCGAGACGTGCCACGGGCTGGTCGAGTCGGAGCTGCTGGCCGCGCGTGCGGCGGAGCTCGAGAACGGCGGACCCGAACGGCTGGGGTCAGACCCCGGCCTTTCAGGCCGGCGTCAGACCCCGGCGGTGCGATCGATCGAGGTCGACGGACGCCGCTTCGACGTGCGCGTCCTCCGCCCGGAGCCGCCGTTCGCGGAGCTGGCGCGACGCCGTCGCGAGCGCACGCGTGGACGGGGTGCAGGCGGCGCAGGCAAGGACGCGATCGTCAGCCCCATGCAGGGAACGGTGCTCGCCGTCGAGGTGGCCGAAGGAGACGAGGTCGCAGCCGGCCAGGTCGTGTGCATCGTCGAGGCGATGAAGATGGAGAACGAAGTGCACGCCCACCGGGCCGGGCGCGTGAGCGAGCTCTCCGTCGCACCAGGCCAACCGGTGAAGACGGGTCAGGTCATCTGCGTCGTCAGCAGCAGCGGCTGATTCCCCGCCAGTACACTCGCCCGCGGCCATGGACCTCTACGAGTACCAAGGCAAGGAGCTGTTCCGACGCTTCGGGATCCCCGTTTCCGAAGGGCGGCTCGCGACGAGCCCGCAGGAAGCGCGCGCCGCGGCCGAAGCGCTCGGCGGGCCCGTCGTCGTCAAGGCTCAGGTGCTCACGGGCGGCCGCGGCAAGGCCGGCGGCGTGAAGCTCGCCGACGATCCCGCCGACGCGGGGGCCAAGGCCAAGGACATTCTCGGGCTCGACATCCGCGGCCACGTCGTGCGCAAGCTCTGGATCGAGCAGGCCTCCGACATCGCGAAGGAGTACTACCTCTCACTCACGTTCGACCGGGGCGCGAAGCAGCCGCTGTACCTGCTCACGACCGAGGGCGGCGTCGAGATCGAACAGGTCGCGGCGGAGAAGCCAGATGCGCTCGCCCGCCTGCACGTCGATCCGCTCGAGGGTTTCCAGCCGTACCAGGCGCGCCGCCTGATCTACGGCGCCGGAATCGACGACCCGAACGAGCAGAAGCAGATCCTCGCCATCATCGAGAAGCTCTACGGCTGCTTCGTCGAGGCCGACGCGATGCTCTGCGAGGTCAACCCGCTGATCGTGACGCCGGACGGCCAGGTGCGCGCGCTCGACTCGAAGTTCACGGTCGACGACAGCGCGCTCTTCCGGCATGCCGACATCGCCGAGATGCGCGACGTCGAGGCCGCCGATCCACAAGAGCGGTTCGCGCGCGAGAAAGGCGTGACCTACGTCAAGCTCGACGGGGACGTCGGGATCCTCGGGAACGGAGCCGGACTGTCGATGTCCACAGTCGACGTGGTCGTGGTTGCCGGCGGGAGGCCGGCGAACTTCTGCGATCTCGGCGGCGGCGGCGACGCGCAGGGAGTGGTCGATGCGCTCGCGGTGATCACGAGCGATGCACAGGTGCGCTCGATCTTCTTCAACATCTTCGGCGGGATCACGCGCTGCGACGAGGTCGCGCGCGGCATCCTCTCCGCGCTGGAGCAGATGCGAATCGAGCTGCCGATCGTCGTCCGCCTCGACGGTACGAACGCCGAGGAAGGGCGCAGGCTGCTCGCCGAGGCGGCGCCGCCGAACCTGGACGTGGAACCGACCATGCTCGAGGCTGCGCAGCGCGCCGTGGAGCTCGCCGCATGACGGACGTCTGGTCACAGCGCGCCGACGCTTTCCGCGAAAGCCCGACCCATCGCGCAGGGCCGGACCTCGACCTGCTCGTGGAGTGGTGCGAGCCCGGTCACGACGTGAAGGTGCTCGACGTTGCGACCGGAGGCGGCCACGTCGCGCGCCGCCTGCGCGAGGAGGGCTGCACGGTCGTGACCGTCGACCCTGCGCCCGGGATGGAGCCCGACGTCGTCGCGCCTGCCGAGGAGCTCCCGTTCGAGGACGGCAGCTTCGACGTGGTGACGTGCCGGATCGCCGCCCATCACTTCGATGATGTGCGCAAGGCCGTCGCCGAGATGGCGCGCGTGAGCGGGAGGCTGATCGTGATCGAGGACAACGTCTTCCGCGGCGAGCACGTCGAGGAGGCGGAGCGCCTGCGGGATCCGTCCCATGTGCGCTGCTACTCCGAGGACGAGTGGAAGGAGATGGTGAGCCAAGCCGGCTTCGAGGTCGAGCAGCTCGAGCACTTCCCGCGCACGCAGAGCTTCGACGCGTGGCTCGCTCGAGTCGACACGCCGCCGGAGGCCGCCGCGCACATTCGCGAGCTACTCGCGGGCGAGATCGACGAAGACGGCATGCTGGGCTTCCATTCGATCGTGCTGAAGGCGCGCAGAAGCCAGAAGTAATGGCGATCATCGTCGACCGCGACACGCGCCTCGTCGTGCAGGGGCTGACCGGATCCGAGGGACGCTTCCACGGCCTGCGCAACCGCAACTACGGCACCCAGGTCGTCGCCGGCGTGACGCCGGGCAAGGGCAGCCAGGACGTCGAGGGCATCCCCGTCTTCAACACCGTGGCCGACTCGGTGACCGAGACCGGCGCGAACACAACGCTGATCTTCGTCCCCGCCCGCTTCGCGACGGACGCGATCTACGAGGCCGTCGACGCGGGCATCGGCACAGTCATCTGCATCACCGAGCACATCCCGGCGCACGACATGCTGCGCGTCTACACCTACATCCGCAGCAAGGGCGTCACGATGATCGGCCCCAATTGCCCGGGTGTCCTCTCGCCCGGCAAGGCGAACGTCGGGATCATCCCCGCGGAGATCTTCGCCGAGGGCTCGATCGGGCTCGTGTCGCGCTCGGGCACGCTCACGTACCAGATCGGCCACGAGCTGACCCAGCTCGGGCTCGGCAACTCGACGATCGTCGGCATCGGCGGCGATCCCGTCGTCGGCTCGTCCTTCATCGACGTGCTCGAGCGGTTCGAGTCCGATCCGGAAACGGAGCTGATCGTGCTGGTCGGCGAGATCGGCGGCGACGAGGAGGAGAAGGCGGCGCGCTTCGTCCAGGAGCGGGTGAGCAAGCCGGTGCTCGCGTACATCGCGGGCTTCTCCGCCCCGCCCGGCAAGACGATGGGGCACGCGGGGGCGATCATCTCCGGCTCGGCCGGCACCGCGCAGGCAAAGAAGGAAGCGCTCGAGGCCGTCGGCATCCAGGTCGGCACGACGCCCACCGAGGTCGCGCAGCTGGTCGCCGACCGGTTCGGCGCGCGGACGTAACCCCTTGAACGGCTGGGGTCAGACCCCAAGGGGTCTGACCCCGCAGGGTCTGACCCCGGCCTTTGGTTTTCGAGCCGCCCGGAGCCACCTCTACACTCGCTTCCGTGGACACCATCTCGCTCGCACGCGGCGTCCCTGCGCCCGAATGCATCCCCGTGGAGGAGCTGGCCGACTGCGCGCGGGTGGCGATCGAGCGCGACGGAACGACCGTCCTCTCGTACGGTGCCGTCGGCGGCTATCAGCCGCTGCGCGAGTGGATCGCCGACCGCCATGGAGTCGACCCGGGCCGCGTCCTCGTCACGAACGGCTCGCTGCAGGGAATCGCGTTTCTCGCGGACCGCTTTGCCGGCCGGCGCGTGCTCGTCGAACAGCCGACCTATGACCGCCCGCTGAAGTTGTTCGCCGCCCGCGGGATCGACGTTACGGCTGTGCCGATGGACGATCAGGGCCTCTACCTCGACGCGCTCGAGCAGGCGCTCGGCGGGCCAACCAAGCCCGCGCTCCTCTACACGATCCCGACGTTCCAGAACCCGAGCGGACGCACGTTGAGCACGGAGCGCCGCCGCCGCCTGGTCGAGCTGGCGCGCGAGCACGATCTGCTCGTCCTCGAGGACGATCCGTACGGCTTGGTGCGCTTCGAAGGCGAGCCTCCGCCGACGCTGTTCGAACTCGACGGCGGCGAGCGCGTCGTCTACTCGTCGTCCTTTTCGAAGACGATCGCGCCCGGCCTCCGCGTCGGCTACTTCGTGCTGCCACAGGTGCTCGACGACGAACTGGAGGCGCTCGCCGTCTCGACGTACATCACGCCGGTGCTGATCGGCCAGGCCACCGTGTTCGAGTTCCTCCGCCGTGGCAATCTCGAGCCGAACCTCGAGCGCGTGCGCGGCCTGCTGCGCCTGAGACGCGACGCGATGGTCGAGGCGCTCGAGCACGAGCTCCCCTCCGCAAGCTGGAGCCGTCCCGAAGGCGGCTACTTCATCTGGCTCGAGCTGCCGCGCGAAGCGGTCGACGTGCCCGGCGTCGCGTTCGTGAAGGGAGCGGACTTCGGCGCCGCGCGGAACACGGCACGGCTTGCATTCAGCTACGTCTCGCCCGACGAGATCCGCGAGGGGATCCGCCGCCTTGCTACGGCGGTCGAAGAGCCCGTCGGAGTCTGACTACCTCAGAGGGCGCGGAACGAGGCGCGGCTGGCGCGGCGGCACGAGCGACCCGCGGCTGTGCAGCCGGAAGGTCGGGCACGGGGAGTCTGTTGGCAGGGCGCACAATCCGGCGCGCCTGAAGTAGCAGTCGTCACACGTCTGTGGAGTGCGTTTGCTCAATTTTTGCCTGCCTAGGGCGTCGGGGGAGCCGCAGTGACAAGCGGGGATACTACGAAGGTGGCCACGCAAGACAAGAGTTGTCCCAGCTGAAAACTACGCATTTTCCTGCACTTTCGAAACTGCCGAAAGTCTCTCCGGCTAGGCCTTTTCGCGCAGCGTTGCCAGTGACCGCAACGCCTGTTGAAAAGTCTTCACAGGGATGATGCGCAGGCCATGCGCGTAGCGCCTGGCGACCTTTGCGTTGTCCCCATCGGTGGGGACGAGGAACGCGTCGACATGGGCTTGGCGGGCGCCGATCGTCTTCTGCTTGACGCCGCCGATCCGCGTCACCGTCCCGTCGAGCTGGATTTCTCCGGTGGCTGCGACCTTGAGTCCGTGGTCGACGTCGCGGCCACGCTGCTCGAGCACCTCGAGCGCGAAGGCCAGGCCCGCCGAGGGTCCTCCGACGTCCTTCAGGTTGAACCCGATCCGGAACGGCAGGCGGGCGTCGATCACCTCGAAGGGGATGAAGCCGATGATCGCTCGGTGCGGATTGTTCTCGTCCGCGATCGTGCGGATGCTGAAGCTCCGTCGCTGCCCGCCACGTCTGATTGTGATGCGGACGACGTCCCCGACCCGGTGCCGGGCCAGGATGCGAAAGAGGTCGATCTGCCGACTGACCGGCCTGCCGTCGGCGGCCACGACGACGTCCTCGCGCTTGAGCAGGCCGCGCGCGTGTGAGCTCGGGTCGATGTCGACGACCCGAACGCCGGCGTCGCGCGCACGCACCTTGAAGCCCAGCGCACGGAGGGCGACGACGGAGGCTTTCCTCTGCGAGACCTTCATCGTCTCGCCCTCGAGCCTGAGCTGCTGTTGGTAGGAGATGCCGGGCGGGACGAAGGCGGTCTGCGGGATCAAGTCCGAGCCCTCCGGCCGGAAGAGGGAGAACGTCGACTGGAGGAGCGACGCTCTCCGGACGAACACGTCGACGTAGTAGATCCCACCGCCGTCGTCGTGCCGGGTCCCGCCCGGAACCCTCACGAGGCCCGTGAGCGAGTGCGCCTTGTCCGGCACGGCGAGGAACTTGTCGCTCTGCCGCGTGACCAGGACGACCACGACGGCGACGAGCAGCACGACACCGGCGGAGACCAGCCGCAGCGGGGACAGCGATCGCCGGAGCATCAGAGCAGACCGCGCAACAGGCCGCCGTCGACGACGACCGTCGTCCCGGTCACGTAACGCGCGCGGTCCGACGCGAGGAAGCACGCGACATCGCCGAACTCCTGCGGGGTCCCCCAGCGGCCGACCGGAATCGTCTTCAGGTCGTCCTCGCTGGGGCCGTCGGGATAGAGCTGCGCGAGGCGGGCGGTCTCGATCCGCCCCGGCGCGACGCAATTGACAGTCACGCCCTGCGGTCCGAGCTCGCGCGCCAGCGACTTTGCCCAGCCCGTCACGCCCGGCCGGACGGTGTTCGAGAGGGCGAGGTGCTCCGTGGGTTCCTTCACCGCGCTGGAGGTGAAGATCAGAATGCGGCCGCCGGCGCTCTGGACGAGGTGGGGTAGGCAGAGCTCGACCAGCCGGACTGCGGGAATCAGCAGCAGCTCGACCGCCTCTTCGATGCTCTCCGGCGTCAGGCCGGTCGCCGGCCCGGGCGGTGGGCCGCCACTGTTCCAGACGAGGATGTCGATCCCGCCGAAGGCCTCGACCGTCCGCTGGACGACCGCCGCAAGATCCCGCGGGTTCGTTACGTCGCCGCGGACCGCAAGCGCACCGATCCGGTCGGCCTCGCGCTCGAGCACCTCACGGCGCCGCGCCAACATCGTCACGTTCGCGCCTTCGGCCGCCAGCGCCTCGGCTGTCGCCAGCCCGAGGCCGGATGATGCGCCGCACACGATCGCGGTGCGCCCCTTGAGCCCGAGGTCCATTTCTTACGTCGTCAAGACGCCGACGACCTCGCGTACGGCATCGGCAGATTCCTGCAGCATCGTTTGCTCGTCTTCCGTCAGCTCGAGCTCGACGACCTCTTCGATCCCGCCGGCGCCCAGCTTCACCGGGACGCCCATGTAGAGGCCGTCGATTCCGTACTCCCCCTCGAGGTACGCGGTGCACGGCAGCACGCGCTTCTCGTCCAGCATCACGGCGTTCACCATCTGCGCGGCGGCGGCGCCGGGTGCGTACCAGGCTGACGTTCCGAGCAGCTGCACGACCTCGCCGCCGCCCTTGGCGGTCCGCTCGACCAACTCGTCGATTCGGTCGCGCCCGACCAGCTTCGTCAGCGGCACGCCGCCGACGTTTGTCGCCGAGACGACGGAGACCATCTGGTCGCCGTGGCCGCCGAGCACGAGCGCCTGAACGTCTTTGCCGGAGGAGCCCGTCTCCCAGGCGATGAACGTGCGGAAGCGGGCGCTGTCGAGGATTCCGGCCTGCCCGAACACCCGCTCCTTCGGGAAGCCCGAGACGTTCTTCGCGACGTGGCACATCGCGTCGAGCGGGTTGGAGACGACGATGATGATCGCGTCTGGACAGTGGGCGGTCGCCTGCTCGGCGACCGAGCCGACGATCTTCTCGTTGGTGGTGACGAGATCGTCTCGGCTCATGCCCGGCTTGCGCGGCACGCCCGCGGTGATCACGACGACTGCAGAGCCCGCGGTCTCGTCGTACGTGTTCGAGCCCGTGACGTTGGCCTCGTAACCCAGCACGGGGCCGGCCTGGTTGATGTCGAGCGCGATCCCCTGTGGCAGGTTCTCGACGATGTCGACGATCACGACGTCGGCGTAGTCGCCGCGGGCGACCTCCTGCGCGACCGTGCGCCCGACCATCCCGGCGCCGACGACCGTGACCTTCCTACGCAACGCGTGCTCCGAGCTTCTCGATGATCGCGTCGGCAACCTCGCTCGTGCCCACGGCGCTGGGATCGTCGCGGCGCGGCTTCATGTCGTACGTGACGCTCTTCCCCTCGCGGATCACCTCGGCGATCGCCTGCTCGAGGCTGTCGGCCGCCGACTGCTCGTCGAGGTGACGCAGCATCAGCATCCCGGAGAGCAGTTGCGCCATTGGGTTGACCTTGTTCTGGCCGGCGTACTTCGGCGCCGAGCCGTGCGTCGGCTCGAAGATCGCGATCCCCTCGCCGAAGTTCGCGCCTGGCGCGAGACCGAGGCCGCCGATCATGCCGGCACAGAGATCCGAGAGCACGTCGCCGTACAGGTTCGGCAGCACGAGCACGTCGTACTCCTCCGGGCGCTGCACGAGCTGCATGCACATGTTGTCGACGATGCGGTCGTCGAAGTCGATGTCGTCGTTCTCGGCGGCGACCTCGCGCGCGACGTGGAGGTAGAGCCCGTCCGAGAACTTCATGATGTTGGCCTTGTGCACGGCCGTGACCTTGCGGCGGCCGTTGCGGCGTGCGTAGTCGAACGCAAACTGGACGATACGGCGCGTGCCGGTGATGGAGATCGGCTTGATCGAGATGCCCGCGTCGTCATGCGCGAGCTTCCCGCCCTTTGACTTGATCCAGGCGATCAGCTCCTGCGCTTCCTCCGTGCCCTGTTCGTACTCGATCCCGGCGTACAGGTCCTCGGTGTTCTCGCGGACAACGATCAGGTCGACGTCGTCGAAGCGCGTGCGCACTCCCGGATAGGTCTTGCAGGGGCGCACCTGCGCGTACAGGTCGAGGCTCTTCCGCAGGGCGACGTTGACGGAGCGAAAGCCTCCGCCGACCGGGGTCGTGATCGGCCCCTTGAGCGCGACGCCGGTCTCCCGGATGGCGTCGAGTACCTCGTCGGGCAGCGGGTTACCGCCGTAGCGCTCCATCACGTCGGCACCTGCCTCGCGGACATCCCAGTCGAACTCGACCCCGGTCGCCTCCAAGACACGCCGCGTCGCTTCGGTCAGCTCCGGGCCCGTGCCGTCGCCGGGGATCAGGGTGACGCGATGAGCCACGGCGCCCGATGGTACTTACGACCGCCGCGGCTTCGCTTGCCGATGCCGCATCAGAGGAGGTGCGGGCCTTGCCCGCGACTCCGATAAACCAGAGCCCAAGTTCGCCGCGAAATCTGCGGGAGCCCTCGGCTCTGGTTAGCATCACGCGCCCATGACCCTCGCTGAGGTAGCGGCGCAGGCGGACGAGCTCGCCAAGTCGGGCGAGGAGCGCCAGCTGGCCACGCTGCGCCAGCAGTGGGACGAAGAGGTCGAATCCGCGGCGCGGAGCGCGGACTACCGGCAGCGTGCCGTGGCGTACCGCGCGATCGGCCAGTTCCGCTTCCGGCAGAAACTGGAGCTGCTGCGGCGCGGGCTCGAGGATGACAGCCCGGCGGTGCGCGGGTCGGCGCTCGTTTCCGTTCAGCAGCTGTCGAAGACGAGCCCCGGCCTGGTGAACTCGATGCGGCCGCTGCTGCACACGATGGCCTCCACCGACGCGAACCAGGCCGTTCGCCGCCTGGCGATCGTGTGCCTGCGCAACGGCTCGCCGCAGCGCGAGACGATCGTCTTGCTCAATGGCCTGGCCGAAGACGACGACGAGGAGCCGGAGCTCAGACAGGCTGCGCGCACCGTCGCCGCGGATCTGAAGAAGCGCGCCGGCCCGAAGGGCTAGTTGCCGGTGCAGAAGCTGCAGACGCGCGTCTGCAGTATGCGTCCGCAGCTCGGGCAGAGGCGTCCGGAGCGTCGCCATTCCAGCATGCTCTTGTGCACGCCCGCGACGACCATCAGGTAGCCCACGCCCGACGTCAGGACTGCGAGTAGTGCGATGTTCGCGTTGATCTCCATCGGCTCTTCAAGTCGTTTTCCGGCGGCGCGCGTGAGGGTGCGCCTGGAAATACAACTCTCGACGGCGTCGATCGGATACGTGCGTGTACAGCTCTGTGGTGGCGAGGTCGGCGTGCCCGAGCATCTCCTGCACAGAACGGAGGTCGGCCCCGCCCTCCAGGAGATGCGTTGCAAACGAATGCCGCAGCAGGTGTGGGTGAACGCGTTCCGGCTCGAGCCCGGCCTTCGCCGCCAACCGGCGCAGAATCAGGAAGACGCCGGCACGCGTCAGCCCGCCGCCTTTCGCATTCAGGAAGAGCTCCGGACGATGACGTGAGTCGAGGAACGGCCGCCCGCGCGAGAGATAGCGGCGCAGCGCCTGCACGGCCTGGCGCCCGATCGGCACGACGCGTTCCTTGGAGCCCTTGCCGATGCAGCGAACGAGTCGCGCGTCGAGGTCGACGCTCGACTTGTCCAGGCCGACCGCCTCGCTGACGCGCAGGCCGGCGCCGTAGAGCAGCTCCACGAGCGCGCGGTCACGCAGCGCGCGTGGGGTCGTGCCTGACGCCGCTTCGACGAGTCGCTCTGCTTCCGCGGGCGAGAGCGTGCGCGGTAGCGTGCGCCGCCGCCGCGGCAGGTCGAGTTCCGCGGCCGGGTTGTCCGCGCGTGCGCCGAGCAGGGTCTGATGGCGGAAGAAGGAGCGGATCGCTGAGACGCGCCGTCCGATCGTCGCCGGCGACAAGCCGGCCGCCCGCAGCTCGGCGAGGTACTGCTCGAGCTGTTCCGTCGTGACCCTCCCGATCGGGCGGTCGAGCCAGGCGGCGAGCGCCAGCAGGTCGCGCCGGTAGGCCTCCACCGTCTTGGGCGCGCGGCTCGTCGCGAGCAGCGCCAGGAACCCTTCGACGTCGCTATCGAGCACGGCTGACCTTTCGCGCCGGCCGTGAAGGACAGGGGTTCAGCCAGGCCGGGGTCTGACCCCGCAGGGGTCTGACCCCAGCAGTTCGGTGTCGATCAGCTGCGTGGGTGAGCCCGGTCGTAGACACGGCGCAGCCTCCTTCCGTCCACGTGGCTGTAGAGCTGCGTCGTCGAGAGCGAGCTGTGTCCGAGCAGCTCCTGGATCGTCCGCAGGTCGGCGCCACCCTCGAGCAGGTGTGTTGCAAAGGCGTGACGGAGGCGATGCGGGTGGGCGAAGATGCGGCGCAAGGTCGACGTGTCGAGCCGTCTACCGCGCGCCGACACGAAGACGGCGTTCTCGGCGCCGCGCACGAGCTCGGGACGCGCTTCGCGCAGATACCGCGCGAGCAGGTGCCCGGCCTCCTCGCCGAGCGGGACGATCCGCTCCTTGCCGCCTTTGCCACGCACATGCAGCTGTTCGCGGTCGAAGTCCACGTCGGCGAGGTCGAGGCCCACGGCCTCGGAGCTGCGCAGGCCGGCGGAGTAGACAAGCTCCACGAGCGCGCGGTTGCGGAGTGCGAGCGGCCCGTCACCGTCGAGCGCGTCGAGCGCCGCCTCGACTTCGGCCGTCTTGGGAGTGTCGGGAAGGCGGCGGGGCCGGCGGGGTGCGAGCGACGCGTCGGGTACCTGCGCGGGGCCGAGCGTGTAGCGGAGGAAGCTGCGCACCGCGGCGATCTTGCGCGCGATTGTCGCGGGTGCCAGCTTCCGCCGCCGTGCACGGCCGAGGTCGGCGACGTACTCCGTCAGCACGCGGACGTCGACGTCTCCTGTTTCAAGCCTCCGCTCGTCGAGCCAGCGGCCGAACTCCTCGACGTCCCCGCGGTAGGCGCGCCGGGTCGCCTCGCCGAGCCCCGGAGAGGCGAGGAAGCGGTCGATCTCGCTTTGCGCCTGCACGCGGAAGCATTCGCGCCCCGGTTAGCATCGCCTCCTCATGCAAGACCGGCTCGAGCGCTACGCCGACCTGCTCGTCAACTTCGGCGCCAATGTCCAGCAAGGCCAGATCGTCGATATCGGCAGCGGCCTGGGCAAGGAGGAGCTGACGCGCGCGCTCACGGCCAGCGCCTACAAGCGCGGTGCGAAGTTCGTCGATGTCTACTACTGGGATCCACATCTCAAGCGGGCGCGTGTGCAGTACGCCGCCGACGAGGTCCTCGACTTCGTTCCCGCGTGGTACGGCGAGCGCACTTTGCAGCTCGGCGAGGAGCGCGCCGCCACGATCGCGCTCAGCGGCCCGATCGAGCCGCACCTGTACGACGACCTCGACCCCGAGCGGCTCGGTCGCGACGTGTTCCCGCGCATCAAGGAGTGGACGACCGTGATCAACGAACGCACCGTCAACTGGTGCGTCGCGCCCGGGCCGTCGGCGAAGTGGGCGCAGCTCGTCCACCCGAACCTGGATCCCGAGGCGGCGCTCGACACGCTCTGGGAGCAGGTGCTCCACGTCTGCCGGTTGGACGAGGACGATCCCGAGGCGGCGTGGCACGATCGCAGCACTGCGCTGAAGGGCGTGGCCCAGCGGCTCTCGGAGCGCGCCCTCGACGCCATCCATCTGGAGGGACCGGGGACGGACCTGACGATCGGCCTGTTGCCGACGTCACGGTGGATCGGCGGCGGGGAGGAGACCGCCGACGGGATCCCGCACATGGCGAACATGCCGACGGAGGAGGTCTTCACCACGCCGGACCCGCAGCGTGCTGACGGAGTGGTCCGCGCGACGAAGCCGCTCTACAGCCAGGGCCGCATCATCGAAGGCCTGACCGTCCGCTTCGAGCGCGGCCGGGCCGTGCAGATCGACGCCGACTCTGGCACAGACACGCTGCGCGCGCTCACGGCGCATGACGAGGGCGGGACGCGGCTCGGCGAGCTCGCGCTCGTCGACCGCGAGGGCCGGATCGGCCCCCTCGACACGGTGTTCTACGACACGCTGCTCGACGAGAACGCCGCGAGCCACATCGCGCTCGGGGAGGGATATGACGCCGGCGCCGGGGAGGAGGACCGCGAGCGCGTCAACCGTTCCTCGGTCCATGTCGACTTCATGGTGGGCTCCGCCGAGGTCGACGTGACCGGCATCACGCGCGACGGAGAGCGAGTGCCGGTGCTACGGGACTCGACCTGGCAGCTCTGAGCGCAGCAGCGAATACATGACGTAGTTGACGCGTCGGTTCAGCCGCGCGTTGTAGTGCACGGAGCGCAAGACGCCTTCGCGCTGGAATCCGGCCTTCTCTGCAACGCGCTGCGACGGACCGTTCTCTTCGTCCGCACGCAGTTGCAGCCGCTCGCAGCCAAGCTCCTCGCACGCCCACCGCGAGATCAGGTTGACGGCGCGCGTGGTCAGGCCGCGTCCGCGCTCGCGCTCCCGGATCCAGTAGCCGACCTCTCCCACGCCGTGCTCCTCGCCGACCCAGCGAAAGCCGACGCCGCCGAGCAGCTCGCCGCCGCCGGCGCCGACCACCGCGAACGGCGCCGCCGTTCCCTCACTCCAGTAGGAGGTGGCCTGGTCGACCCAGAGCCGCGCCTCCGTCTCGCCGTACGGCTGCGGGATCATGTCGAGCCAACGGGCGATCTCCTCGTCGCCGTCCAGGCACGCCACCAGCTCGCCAACGTCGTCATGCCGCCACTGACGCAACGTGACGACGCCGTCAGACAGCGGCGGATCGGGCGCGGCGAGCACGCCGCGACGTTACCGGGGTCTGACCCCGAAGGGGTCTGACCCCAGCCGTTCGCACACGATGCCGCGCCGCCCCCGCCGAGGGCTGCGGCCCCCTCGGCGCGGGGCGCGGCGCGGCATGGTCGTGCACGGTCAGCAGCACGACCGGTGTGGGACGGACGCTCTCTCGGACGAGGGCCAATGGGGAAGGTTGCCCAGGAGCGAGAAGAACGACCGCACCGTAAAGCGCCGCGGCCGCGGCGGTGGCCAGGAGAACGAGTCTCGGCCAACCGTCTGATCTGTGGGCTGCGGCTCCCACATATGACCTTATCGGGGTAGGCCGAACGGCCTACGATCCCTCGAATGAGGGGTCGCTATCGAACTGCTGCGACGATCTCGTCCGAGAGACTGGCGAAGTCGCCCAGGAACTCGGCGCGTTCCAGCTTCAGACGCTCGACGTGCTGCAGGTACTCCTCGAGGCGGCGGGTGCGCTCATAGAGCTTGCGTGGCTGCAGGACTTCGTCGTCGTCGATGCCGGGCACCGAGGACGCGACGAGATAGCCGAAGTCCCCGTCGCGCTCCCACTCGATCGTCCCCTCCGCGAGTCCCTTGACGATCGCGGACGAGTGCTTGATGCGCACCTTCTTCGAGCGCTCGTCGTCGTCGCCGCCGCCGACGCGGCCGGTGTTGAGCAGGTAGACCTCGAGCGGGTGTTCCTCGAGCAGCTCGAGAAAGCGGTTGCCCTGTAGGTCGTGCGGCAGTGGGAAGAACGGGTTCGTTCCCGGCACGCGTAGCGCCTTGCCGACCTCGTCCGCGCCGCCGGCCGCCGTCCCCTTCGTCTCGCCGAGCATGAAAAAGGCCGCTGCCTGCGGCCCTTCGAGCTTCGCGACTGCGGGGATGACGTTGTCGTTCTTGTTCAGGACGAGCAGGAAGTCTGCGTTGTCGATCTCGCGCTCGGCGGCTGATTCGATCACGCGGAACGGGAACGTGGCGCGCCCGTTCTGCGTGTAGCTCTCGTCGTAGAAGTCGACGTCGTCGCCGTGCTGCGAGACGTTCTCGAGGTACGAGTCCGGCTGCGTGACCGCGCCGTAGATCGTCGGCTCGTCGTCGGGATTGAGCCCGTACGTCTTCGCGAAGCAGCCGTTCTCGGTGACGTAGACGCGACCGTCGGGCATCCAGGCGACGAAGTCGTCCTGGACCGGGAGCGAGCCGTTCTGCTTCGTGAACGTCGTCGTCGTCTTGCCCGTGCCGGAGAGGCCGACCGTGAGGCAGACCTTGTCGCCGTTCGCGGTCGGGATGATCTTGCACCCGGCGTGCAGAGGCAGGCCGCCGCGGTCGTAGACGAGCTTGTTCCACATGCGCAGCCCGCCCTTCTTCGACTCGCCGAAGTAGTCGGAGTTGAAGACGCGCGTGACGCCCTGCTCGAGGTCGACCATGATCAGCCGGTCGTCGGGGAAACCCTTCGCCTTCAGGTTCGGCGTGTAGATGACGGTCAGCTCCGGCTCGAAGTCCTCCTCCGGCGGGCCGAAGTAGAGCTGCTGCTGCATGCCGGCGATGTTCGCGTTCGCGGCTTCGATGAAGAGGCGCGTTGCGGTGTGGAACTCCGGATCGTTGCCGATGTAGCCGTCGATCTGGACCATCTCCTGCTTCGCGATGTACTCGTCCTGGCGTTCGGCCCACTGCGCGCCGTCGTCCGTGGAGATGGACTGGTTCTGCCCGTCCGGCTCGTCGGTGACGAGGTAGGTGGAGCGCTTCGAGCGCGCGAGCACCTCGGTCTGCACGTTGAGGTTGCCGTACTTCGTGGGCCGCGCGGTCCGCATCTTCGCAGCAAGCTCCTTGACCTCCCCAGCGGTCGGGGCCACGATCACCCGCTTCGCCTGCGGAAGCCGGAACAGCATTTTCGCCACGTGTAAACGCTCCTCTCGTCAGCGGGACTCGGGGATTCTACCCCCGCATTGGGCAGCGAACCCTGAGGGCCGCGCCGTGCACGCCAGGGCCGAACTTCCATGCCCGTCCCGATGATTTGCCGCGCGCGACTTCATAGCGTGGCCGCCATGAACTGAACCTCATTAGTCGCTCGTTGGCGCCGCCGTAGTTCGCCGTGAGTGACCCCCCGGACGCTCGGAGCCGAGTGCGCAACGGCTCAAAGCGAAGGGAGGTGACTCAAATGTCGAAGACGAAGAAGCTGCTGGCGGCGGCGCTGGCAACGATTTCGCTCGCTGCCGTCCCGGCGACGAGCATCGCTCTCAGTGCTTCCCCGAGCGTCCCGCTGGCGTGCGGAAGTGGCACCAGTGGTGGTTGCCAGTAACGCGGCCTGAATCAAACGCGAAGAGCCCCGCTCCGGGGCTCTTCGCGTTGAATGCGGCACCGGTGTACGCGGTCTTGGTTCCAAGAGTCGACAGGAGTAGACTCGGCATGTCCACGACGTTCGAAGGGCGGTTTTCTCATGCGGAGGGCTTCGGTTCTATGGGTCATTCTGGCGCTGTTGGCCATCCTCGCGCTTGCCGCGTCCCCGGCGGGCGGGCTCGTCGCCAATGGATCAGGCGGGGTTCACTTGGCCTGCGGGGGCGGCACTGCCACGGGCTGTGGGTAGTTCGTGAACTTGTCCGAGCGCGAAGAGCCCGACCGCGGGCTCTTCGCGCTAATCGGCGAGCGAGCGTTCGGGAAGGCGTGTACGTGCGCGGGTTGCGGACACGACATTTCCTTTTTTCTCGTACAGACGAACTGCTTCGCCGGTGGCGTTTGCTGCGTCGTCGTGGCGACCCGCAATGCGACGGACTTCGGCGAGCGCAAGCAAAACGTCGCCGTGTCGGTTAAGCGCATCAGTACGAGCGACCAACAGCAGTGTCTCGCGCGCTAGGGCGAGCGCTTCGTCGATCCTTCCCTGTCGCGCGAGGATCTTGGCGTGGACAGGACGCCAAGTTAGCGCGGCATCGAGATCATCGCTCCCCGCAGCCTCGCGCGCCGTCGCGACCCAGCGCTGAGCTTCGTCGTAACGTCCTTGCTCGTAGATCGCGCCGGCGAGCTCGGCGGCGCGAGTAGCAAGCACGGCAGTCTGGTTCACTTCTCGAAGAGCCTCGCAACTGCGGCTAAGCGCTAGCTCTGCTTCTGCGGGCCTAGAAGCTAGCAACTCGATCGCGCCAAGCACACGATCGCAATCGTCCGCCGCTGCTGGTGCAAACCCGAGCTCAACGTAGATCTGCCTTGCCTTAGCGACGTGCATACGCGAGGGATCGAACTCTCCGCGCATCGCCCTGAGGGCAGCCAGCCATAGGACGATGTTGGCCTCTGTCGCGCGATCCCCCTCGTGTGCTCGCAATAGCTCGTCACATTCTCGAATCGCCGTGTCGACATGGGTCGGGCCATAGTAGAGCGCGACTCCGAGGTTCTTCAACGCAATCGACGGAGACCAGCCGGCACGTTCGTAATAGGTGGCCGCTTGACGCGAAGCGTCTTCCCACGCGGCGTACTCGCAATGAAACCCCCCTCGCACATGCCCCACAGCGAGCCATACTCGTCCCAGGGCCCTATTGTCCTCCGCCGCCTCGAGGATCGGGATTGCGGCCGTCGCGACCTCAAGCAACGCATCGGCCCGATCCGGCTCGACGACAGACTTCAGGTAGGCGAGTTCGATGCGGGCGCGCATTGCAATCCGTTGCGCAGGTGCTTCAGCAGCTCGCATAAGGATTTCCGTTGCACTCTCATGCTTGCCCGTCACGTGCAAAGCAAGTCCGAGCTCGCACGCAATGTCGCTCGCGTCAGGGCCCAGCGCGAGCGCTCGGGTGAGCAAATTCACCGCCGCCGGAGCATCTGCCCGCTTCCATGCGCGAATCCCTGCGCGGCCGAGTCGGTCGCCGCCTGCTGCTGCGAGCTCGGCCGCGTGCTCGCCTGCGTCGCCGATGTCCGTCAAGCACCGATACGCCTGCTCGAAGTGGTACCCGACAATCTCGTCTGCACCGTCGCGACGGTCGATGCCGCGCGCAGCACGTTCGTGGAGGTCGGCTCGCCCGGCTTTCGGGATCCCGCGGTACGCAACGTCGCGGACGAGCACGTGATGGAAGGCGAAGACGCCCTCGCGAGGGTGTACGAGCGCGCGTTCCGCAAGGTCGGCGAGATGGTGCTCCGCGCGTCCCGCTTCTTCGCGCGGTGTCAAGTCGTCGAGTTCCTCGCGCGTGAACCGACGGCCCACCACCGCCGCGCGACGCAGCACTGCGAGCTCGCGCGGATCGAGTCGGTCCAGCCGGCTCGCGAGTAGCGCCTCCACCGTTGGGGGTGCCTTTCCGAGCGGGAGGTCAGGCGCCTCTATTGCGAGAGCCAGGAGTTGCTCCGCGAACAGCGGATTCCCCCCGGCCTGTTCGACGATGCGCCGCTCGACGTCCGGATCGACCGGCCGCTCCGCCAAGCCGAGCACGAGCTTCGCCACCTCCTCCGGAGCAAGCGGTGCGAGCTCGACCACGAAGCCCGTAGACGTCGGCCCTCCCCAGGCGGGTCTGGTCTCCAACAGCTCGCGACGCGCCGCGCATAGGACGAGCGCCGGCCCTGCGGCCCACTCACCGAGGTATTCGAGGAGATCGAGCAGCGTCGGCTCCGCCCAGTGGATGTCGTCGAGCACGAGCACCACCGGCCGCTCGCGCGCGATCGCCTCGACAAACCGACGAACAGCCCAGAACGCTTCGCCGGGTGCGGCCGGCCCTTCCGTGAGGCCGGTCAACTCTGCAACGCGGCGTGCAACCTGATCGGCATCGTCCTCGCCCGCGAGTAGAGCGGCGATTCCTTCGAGCGATGCTTCGCGCGCGGCCTGGCGGACGATCTCGGCGATCGGCAGATACGTGGCGCCTTCTCCGTACGAGACACAGCGGCCGACGAGCACGCGTGCCTCTTCGCGGAGCGATAGCAGCAGCTCGCGCATCAGTCGCGTCTTGCCGATGCCCGCCTCGCCGACGACGGTGACGACGCGGCAGTGCCCGCTGTCGCGGGCATCGAGGTAGGCGTTGTGCAGACGCTCGAGCTCTTCGGCGCGTCCGACCAGCGGGGCGTCGAGGCGGCGCGCGTAGGCCGGCGCACCCGGCACGACGTCTTCGACACGCCATGCGTCCTCGAACCGTTCGGCGCGGAGCGCGTCGCGCACGAGCCCATAGGTCTCCTCGCTGAGGAGAACCGCACCCATCGGCGCACGTCCCTCGAGCTGTGACGCGATGCTCGCCGGCGCCCCGGACACGTGCAGCGGCTCCCCTGGAGCGGAGAGGACGTGCACCTCGCCGGTGCTCACTCCGATGCGCGCTGCGATGTCCTCCGCGCGGAGCGCGGCCTGCGCCTCGACCGCTGCACGCACGGCACGCAAGGCATCGTCCTCGTGCAAGTGCGGCACGCCGAACACCGCCATCACGGCGTCCCCGATGAACTTCTCCAGCGTTCCCCCGTGGCGCTCGATCGGCTCGCGCACGAGCTCGAAGTAGCGGGACAGCAGCGCGCGATACGCCTCGGGATCGAGCCGCGCGGCGAGCTCGCTCGATCCGACCAGGTCGCAGAACAACACGGTCACCGTGCGCCGATCCGGCGCTCGCTCGACGGCGCTCTCTCCCGGCCGCCCCAGCGACGGATCTTGGCGGAGGATCGCCTGCTGCAGCGTTCGGAGCTCCTCGCCCGGTTCGAGCCCAAGCTCCTCGACGAGGACCTCGCGCGCTGCCTGGAACGCGGCCAGCGCGTCCGCTTGGCGCCCGGCGCGATAGAGCGCGCGCATCAGCTGCGCGCGGAAGCGCTCGCGCAGCGGGTGCTGCTCGACGAGCTGCTCCAGCTCGCCGACGAGCTCGCCGTCGCGTCCAATCTCGAGCTCGGCGTCGATGCAGTCCTCCAGCGCGGCGAGCCGCGCCTCCTCGAGCCGGCCGACCTCGTCGCGCGCGAACGGCTCGAAGGCGAGATCGTCCAGTGCCGGCCCGCGCCAGAGCGCGAGCGCGGCGCGCAGCTTCTCGGCGCGCTCGCGTGGCCCCGCGCCGCGTGCCTCGGCCGTCAGCCGCTCGAAGCGCGCGAGGTCGAAGCGCTCCGGATCGACCCGAAGGACGTAGCCCGGCGGCTGCGAGACGATCGCCTCCGTCCCGATCGCCTTCCGCAGGCGCGAGACGTAGTTCTGCAGGGAGGCTCCGGCGGTCTTCGGCGGGTCCGGGCCCCAGACCTCGTCGATCAGCCGGTCACTGGTGACCAGCTCGTTCGCGTGCAGGAGCAGAAACGCAAGCAGCGCCCGGAGGCGCCGCCGGTCAAGCGGCACGATCCGGCCGTCGTCGACGACCTCGAGCGGTCCTAACACACGGAATTCCACTGCGGCCCACCGGTTGTAGCACCTGTCGCTTTCCAGGCAAAACGCCCGGGTTAGTGCCGGGTTAGAGCACTCGCGCACGCTCCGGAACGACCCCCGTCAGCAAGGAGGTGAGAACAATGGGTCAGAAGCGACTACGACGGCTGCTCGTGCTGCTGGCCGGTCTTGCGACGGCATCACTGCTGCTCGCCGGCTCGGCCTCGGCGGCGGAGCAGTACACCGATCCGAGCGGCGACAGTGGCTCCGCTCCGGACATCCTCGGGGCGACCGTCCTCAGCGACAACGCCGGTCAGTTGATCTTCCACCTGGCCGTGGCGAACCTGCCCTCCTCGGGAGACGTGCAGACGGGTCTGTTCATCGACTCCGACGCGAATCCGATGACGGGCTGCTTGAGCTGCGGCGGCGTCGACTACGCGCTCGTCGTCGACCAATCGGACCGCACCTTTGGCTTCGGGCACTGGAGCGGCTCGGCCTGGGAGAGCACGCCCGACTCGACGGTGGTGGTGCTCATCGTCTCGGACGGCTTCCTGATCAGCGTCAACAAGTCAGAGGTCGGCAACACCAGCCGGATCAACTTCTGGGTGTCGACGATGGCGGCCGGAGGCGGTGACGGCAAGAGCGACGAAGCGCCGGCGGACGGCCTCTGGGACTTCGACCTCCAGGCAGGCGGGCCGGCGATCCAGGACGTGCTGCTGCAGGCGAAGCCGGCCGCACCGAAGGCCGGCAAGGCGTTCACGGTCAGCGTGACAGGCCTGACGCTGCCGCCGACGGGCGCCAAGGACATACCGCAGCCGGAGAGCTACACCTGCAAGGCGACGCTCGCCGGACGCCCGCTCGCGGGCACTGGTCCAAACGGGTGCACGTTCAAGCTGAAGAAGAAGGCGAAGGGCAAGAAGCTGGTCGTGACCGTGACGGTCAAGTACGAGGGCGTCACGAAGTCGGTCACGCGTACATACAAGGTCAAGTAGGACGCGGCGGAGCCCGCCTCAACCGGCGGGCTTCGCCAACCGACTTGGAGACCGGTCGACAAGAAGCCGGATTAGAGCCGGGTTAGCGCCGTTCGCGAGGCTCGCAGTGTTCATGCGGAACGCCGCGGCAGCGCGGTACACACCGCGAATGACGATCCATAAAGGAGAACGTGATGAAGAAGCTTTTTGCGATCGTCGCGTTGAGCGCTCTCAGTTGCGGGCTTGCGGCCGGCGTGTACGCGACGACTTCCAGCCGCATCGTCGGCACGGCACGCAACGACGTGCTGAAGGGGACACCGAAGGCGGACACGATCGACGGCCGTGGCGGCAACGACCGGCTCTCGGGCCTAGGCGGCAACGACGTGCTCATCGGCGGCCCGGGCAACGACCGGCTCGTTGGCGGCGCCGGGAAAGACCGGCTGCGCTGCGGTGGCGGCAAGGACATCGCCGTCGCGGACGTGAAAGACGTCGTCGGCTCCGACTGTGAGACGGTCACCGGGTTGCCGCCGACGGAGCCGCCCACGGAGCCCCCGCCTGCGCCGCCACCCCCGCCCTCGGCGCCGCTCGCGAAGCCGGGGCACTACTGCGGGTTCACGAACCAGGGGAAGAGCATCTGCTTCGACGTGACGGCAGACGGCACGCGCGTCGCGGCTTTCGACACGACGTCCGACGTGGACTGCGGCATCGGCGTTCTGCCCGACGTCGCCCTGTCGTTCAGCGGCTCGACGCCGATCCAGCCGGATCTGACGTTCACCTTCACGTTCAACGGGCCGGTGGGGACAGCCCCGGGGTCGTCGATCTCGAACGTGACGACGAGTTACACGGTCACCGGCAAGCTCGACACGGCGGGCAATGGCTCCGGCGCGCTGAGCCTGAACCGCTTCTCGTTCGACTATCAGGGAACGCACTACGACTGCTCGGCCGCGTCCTACGGCTGGCAAGCGAGAGTCGGCGCATAGCAGCACGCGCGACTGACGAGGGGGACCGGCTCGGGGACGCCGGTCCCCCGACGTCGGTGCGCTGCCGCTCAACCTGGAGGGTTTGTGTAGCGTCCGAAGTGGTGGAGGCCAAGCACGACGTCCTCATCGTCGGTGCGGGCTGCGCGGGCATGCGCGCAGCCATCGAGGCGCACGACGCGGGCGCCGACGTCGCGCTTCTCTCGAAGATCCATCCGGTCCGAAGTCATTCCGGCGCCGCCGAGGGGGGCATCAACGCGGCGCTCGGGAACGCGTCCGAGGACGACCCGGAGACGCACGCGTTCGACACCGTCAAGGGCTCCGACTACCTCGGCGACCAGGACGCGATCCAGATCCTCTGCGACGAGGCGCCCGATGACGTGTACCAGCTCGAGAACTGGGGCGCGGTCTTCTCGCGGACGGAGGACGGCCGCATCGCGCAGCGCCCGTTCGGAGCCGCCGGGGCGCCGCGCACCGCGTACGCGGCCGACATCACCGGGCACGTGCTCGTCCACGTCCTCTACGAGCAGGTCCTGAAGCGCGAGATCCCCACCTACGAGGAGTACTTCGCCTGGAAGCTCGTCATGAACGACGACCGTTGCCAGGGCGTGATCGCCTGGGACCTCCTCAACGGCGGCCTCAAGTCGATCGGCGCGAAGACGGTGATTCTCGCGACGGGCGGGGCCGGCCGCCTCTACGTCGGGACGACGAACGCCTACTCGTGCACGGGGGACGGGATGGCGCTCGCGCTGCGCGTCGGCGTGCCGTTGAAGGACATGGAGATGATGCAGTTCCACCCGACGACGCTCTCGCCGACCGGCGTGTTGATCACGGAGGGCACCCGCGGCGAGGGTGCGTATCTGCTCAACTCAGAAGGCGAGCGCTTCCTCAAGCGCTACGCGCCGAACGCGATGGAGCTTGCCTCGCGCGACGTGATCTCCCGCGCTGAGCAAACCGAGATCGACGAGGGGCGCGGGATCGACGGCAACGTCATCCTCGACCTGCGTCACCTCGGCGCCGACCGGATCCTCGAGCGGCTGCACGGCACGCGCGAGCTGTCGATGACGTTCGCGGGCGTCGATCCGATCTATGAGCCGATCCCGGTTCGGCCGGGCGCGCACTACCACATGGGCGGCGTTGACACGGACGTCTGGGGGCGGACGTCGGTCGAGGGCCTCTACGCCGCGGGCGAGTGCGCGTGCGTTTCCGTCCACGGCGCGAACCGCCTGGGCGGCAACGCGCTGATGGAGACGATCACCTACGGCAAGCGCGCCGGCGCGCACGCAGCCGAGTGGGCGCTGTCGAACACCACGGTCGAGGTCCCGCCCTCGACCGAGGCAGACGCGGAGCGGGAGCTGAAGCAGCTGCTCGACCGCGACCAGGGCGAGCGTCCCTGGAAGATCCGCGACGAGCTCGCGCAGACCATGCACGAGAACTTCGGCGTCTTCCGGCGGGAGGACCAGATGCTGCGGCAGGGCGAGCTCGTCGGCGCGCTGCGCGAGCGCTATGACCGGGTCGTCGTCGAGGACAAGGGCCAGGTCTTCAACAACGACCTGACCCAGGCGCTCGAGCTCGGCTTCCTGCTCGAGCTCGCCGACTGCATGGTCGTCGCCGGCTTGGCGCGGAAGGAGAGCCGCGGTGCGCATGCTCGACCGTACGACTTCCCCGACCGTGATGATGCGAACTACATGAAGCACACGCTCGTCAGCCTCGACGCCGACGGCGGCACCGAGCTGGAGTGGCGCGACGTCACGATGACCAAATGGCAGCCCCAAGAGAGGAAGTACTAGTGGCCCTACCGGCCCCGTTCGGCGGCGCCTGGCCCGCGAGCACGCGGCGCGCTGCCGCGTCCTCAGTCGGGCTCGGGCAGTCAAGCCCGAGCCCTCCCTGCGTCCTTGCATCGCTTGGTGCTCGCGACCCAGGCATCCGCCAACGAGACCGGCAGGGCCACCAGTGAGCGCGCTCGCACCCGCCCCCGGCTCGACGACGATCGAGCTCGCGCTGAAGATCTGGCGCTACGACGCCGAGACCGGCGAGAAGGAGCTGAAGCGCTACGAGGTCGAGGCGCCCGACTGGGTCACGCTGCTCGACGTGCTCGACATCATCAAGGACCAGCAGGACGGGTCGCTCGCGTACCGCAAGAGCTGCCGCATGATGATCTGCGGCTCCTGCGGCATGCGCATGGACGGCGCCGCCGTGCTCGCGTGCAAGACGCGCATGTACGACATCGCCAAGTCCGGACACGAGCCGGTGATCTCGCCGATGGGCAACCTGCCGGTGGTGAAGGACCTCGTCGTCGACATGGATCCGTTCTGGGGAAAGATCCGCGCCGTCAAGCCCTGGCTCGACCCGGGCTACGACGAGGTCGCCGAGAAGGAACGGATCGTCTCCCAGCAGCAGATGAACGTCATCCACAAGGAGGCGCTCTGCATCATGTGCGGCTGCTGCGTCTCCGAGTGCAACTCGATGGAGTCCGATCCCGAGTTCCTCGGGCCGGCGGCCCTAGCGAAGGGAATGCGGTTCGTGGGCGATGCGCGCGACCAGGCGGACGTCGAACGGCTCAACTCGTACAACGAGGAGCACGGCATCTGGGACTGCACGCGCTGCTACTTCTGCAATGAGCGCTGCCCGAAAGGCGTCGACCCACGCGACGCAATCGCGAAGCTCGGCGCCGAGTCGATCAAGCAGGGCATCGACCACGACATGGGTGCAAAGCACGCGAAGTGGTTCGTCACGTCGGCCAGGACGACGGGCTGGCTCCGTGAGACAGAGCTCGTACCGAAGACACAGGGGATCGTCTCGGCGATCAAGCAGACGAAGTTCGCGATCGGCCTCGCGAAGCGCGGCAAGGTGCCGCCGCCGTTCCCGCCGCACGTCGCGAAGGACGTCGGCGAGGCGCGCGCGCTCTACAACCTCGTCAAGGAGCAGGGACGCGACGGCGCGCTCGGGATCGTTCAGGGCGAGCATGCGCTCGGCCGGATCGAGTTCGCTGAGGAGCACGGCGTCAAGACGAGCGACCCAGAGGTGCAACCGGGCGTGGAGCCGCCGCCGGCCGAAGGATGAGGCGCGTCGCCTACTACAAAGGGTGCCTCGCGTCGCTCTCGGCCAAGGAGCTCGACTCCTCGACGCAGGCGCTCGCGCCGAAGGTCGGGCTCGAGCTCGTCGAGCTCGAGTCGGTCACGTGCTGCGGTGCCGGCGACATCCACGAGGCCGAGCCCGACTACTACCTGCACCTAAACTCCCGCATCCTCGCGTATGCCGAGGCGGCCGGCTGCGACACGCTGCTCACGATCTGCAACGTCTGCACGCTCAACCTTCGGCAGGCCAACTGGCAGCTGAAGAACGACGACACGTTGCGTGCACGCGTCAGCGACAACCTGCAGCGTGTCGGCGTCCCGCCGTACAGCGGCAACGTCGAGGTGCGCCATCTGCTCTGGGAGATCGCGGAGGGCGAAGGCTACGAGCTGCTGAAGCAGGCCGCCCACAAAGGACTGAAGGGCCTGAAGGTCGCGCCGTTCTACGGCTGCCAGATCCTGCGGCCCTCGAAGATCCTCGGCTTCGAGGACCCGGATCGGCCGTGGTCGCTCGAGCGGATCATCGAGGCGTGCGGCGGCGAGGCGATCGACTATCCGGCCAAGATCAAGTGCTGCGGCTTCCCGATCATCCAGGCGCGCGAGGAGACCGCCCTCGGCGAGTTGATCCAGCCGATCGAGCAGGCGAAGGAGGCCGGCGCCGACGTGCTCGTCACCCCGTGCCCGCTCTGCCACCTCTCGCTCGACGCATGGCAGTCGAAGCTGAAGGCCGCGACCGGCCAGGACTTCCAGATGCCGATCCTGCACCTCTCACAGTTGGTCGGCGTCGCCGCGGGCCTGCACGAGTCGGAGCTCAAGTTCAAGCGGCACGTGGTGCCGGTCACGCCGGTGCTCGAGAAGCTCGAAGTCTGACGGCCGGACGTTCGCAGCAAGTTTCGGCGGCAGACGGCGTCTATCAAGTATCGGAGGGGCGGTTTCCGGCGCGATGATCTCGAGCAGGTCACGCGCCGGAGCCTTTTTCGGGGCCGTTGCAGGCGCAGGACTCGGCTGGGGCTGGTTCGAGGCGGGCTGGGTGCGCCTGCGGACGCTCGAGGTGGCGCTGCCCGGTCTGCCGGAAGCCCTGGCCGGCCTGCGGGTGGCGCACCTCTCGGACTTCCATCTCGGTTTGCCGTCGCGGGGCTCGCGAGCGGCGGCTCACGCAGTCGACTGGGTGGTCGAGCGGCGGCCCGACCTCGTCCTCGTCACGGGCGATCTCGTGTCGCGGCCGCGTGGCGAGCAGGCGTTGCGTGGGCTGCTCGCCCGTCTCGACAGCACGTTCGTCGTGCTCGGCAACCACGACGTCGAGCACAGCCGCGACCCGTTCTCGCGTGCCGCGGGGCTGACAGAGCTCGCGCCCGCTCGACTGCTGGTCGACGAGGCGGAGACGATCGAGCTGCGCGGTCACTGCGTGCAGATCGTCGGCGTCGATCCGCGCGCCTACCGGCAGGGGACGTCGCAACCGTGGCGGCTCGTCGACGAGTCCGCCGAGCTGAGGATCCTGCTGTGCCACTTCCCGTACGTGGTCGACCTGCTGCCGCCGGGAGCGTTCGACCTCGTGCTGGCAGGTCACATGCACGACGGCCAGATCTCGCTGCCGCTCGGCCGGACGAAGCGGTACCGCTTCGCGCATCCGCACACGCGCTACACGGCGGGCCTCTACCGGCGTCCGGCGGGGACACTGCACGTCTCGCCGGGCCTCGGCACCACGTTCGTTCCCTTCAGGTTCTTCGCGCGGCCCGAAGCGACCGAACTGGTGCTACAACGCGAGCCGTAGTGGCGACGATCTCCAGCGACGTGCTTGCCAGCTATGCCGCCGACGTGGCGCGCGAGGTCGAAGGCGTGCGGGGTCTCGTCGAGAGCACGCTGCACCGGCACAAAGGCGTGCGCATCGTCGAGACCGACGGCCGCGTCCGTGTCGAGCTGCACATCGCGGTCGACTGGGGTGCATCGATTCCGGATGTGGGACGCGAGCTGCAACTCCGTGTCGCCGCGTACCTCGCGCGAATGGCGAGCGTCGAAGCGGAGGCGGTCGACGTCGTGGTCGACGAGATCGCGCGACTGTGAGCGGCCCGCGCGTCACCGGCCTCACGGGCGTCACGCTGCAGGACATCCCGCAGGTGTGTCACGAGTGCGTCTGGTGGCAGACGCGCGAAGGGCGTTCGACCGACAAGCGCAAGTGGATCGAGAAGGCCGAGACGGAGTGGGGCCCGTGGGGAACGGTGTACTACGACGCCGACGGGAACGTGCTCGGGTCGATGCAGTACGGCCCGGCGGAGCTGTTCCCGCGCGCCGCCGAGCTCCCGGCGGGGCCGCCGTCAGACGACGCGGTGCTCGTCACGTGCGCTTACCTCGTCGAGCAGTCGAGCCCGTGGGTGATGCAGTCGCTCTTCCTCGCCGCGATCGGCGACGCGCGAGACCGCGGTGCGAAGGCCCTGGAGACGTTTGCTTATAGGTACCGCGAGGGCGAGTCGCAGTACGAGCGCTTCCAGGTGCACAAGACGATCTTTCCGTCCGACTTTCTCGCCGACCTTGGTTTCCGGACGATCAGAACGTCTGGGTTCGTCGAGCTCGCGCGGCTGGAGTTCGGTGGGCTCGTGCCCGTCGCGGAAGGCCGCCGCGAAAAGGTGCTGCGCGTCGTCAAGGAAGCGTTTGCCCCTGCGCCGGAGCCCGTCCCGCCCGGCATGTAGGCGTTGAGAAGACTCCACGAAAGACCCGCCGGCCGGCCCCTGTAGAGCCCGGGTCCACGGGCGCAAGCTGTCCGAACCCCGTTGGGGTATCCCAAATGGCTGCGGCTATTGCCTGCGGCCGTCCCTCGGCCGGCATCTGGGACGTTTTGCCGCACGTCGATGCCGGTCCCCGGAGTTCGGCCCGGTGGGCCGGGCTCCCGGGCGGTGTTGAGAAGAATCCACGCAAGATCCGCCGTTCGGCCCTTGCGGTCCGTCGGACGAGGGCGGACGCTGAGTGAGCCCTGGCGCGCTGGGGCCTCCCAAAGCTGCGGTCTCGGGCCGCGGCACCCTCGGCCCTCGTCATGGGGGCGCCGCAAGGCGCCGACGCGGGTCCGTCGAGAGCCTGATCAACCCCGGTCGGGCTCTCGGCGCGTCAGGCGGTCGACGCGGGCCCCGCGTCGAGAGTGTTCGATGCCAAATGAGGTTGGCGGTTGGGTCGGGACCTTTTCCTCGGGCGAGTGATCGCCCGCCTGCTCTGTGGTTTGTGGATACCGAACCACACAAGTGCGCACCTCGAATGGGCTAGTGGCTCGTTGTGAAGCACGTTTTCAACGATCAGGGCCGTCGCTGTGTTGAGCAAGACCAACGCAGCATGGGCCTGTAGGCCCTTATCAGGGGCTTTTCCACAGCCATAGCCTGAAGTTGTGAATCGGCGAGTGGTAAGCGGCCTCCGCTGCCGGCGCATTTCCTTCCGCGATGTACGGCGATGTGCCGCCGCAAAGTCGGTTCCGCTCTGGACAAGGCCGGCGCCTGCGAGGAGGTGGTGCTGAGACAGCGAGATCTCATGCTGGAGCTCACGCGACCGCTGCCTTTGGCTGGAGGCGTGGGTGGAGATCGATGCACGCGAGCCTCTTTTGGGGAGAAGAAGGGAGAGCAAAAGCAGGAGCACATTTGGCCGCGCCTCTGTGGCGGACTTGGCTAACGGCCTTCACAACCTCGGGGGGCAGGGCTGGGGTCGAGCGTTACCCCTGCCATGCACTGCCCTTCGTGGACCCAGAACATCATTCAGCGAAGGAGACTGTGAATGAAGCGCAGATTTCATGCGACAAGCCATCGCTTGCGAAGCCGCTACTTGTTGTTAGTCCCGGTGGGTGTCGTTGCTGCCGTCGCGTTCCTAGTTTCGGGCTCGGCGGTCGCGACGACAGGTAGCTGCAGCAACACGGCGACACTTGTCGGCAGCGCGTTCGAGATTGATACGGATGCGAACCTGAAAGTCGACACGACCGGGTGTATCGACTGGCTCGACGGCAGCTCGTTCCGCTCGGGCGTTCTCGAGAAGGGCGACACAGCTTCGGGCTCAGGGGACGACTCGTTCGGCCAGGGAACGGCAGAAGACAATCCCAATCCGACAATCGTTACCGGGTCGATCCCGCCGAACAAGAGCGATCTGAAAGCGTTCGGCGTCTACACCGAGGATGACTTCCTCGAGCTGTTCTGGTCTCGCGTGCAGAACCCGAGCGGGACGACGAACATGGACTTCGAGTTGAACAAGGAGTTCTGTGACGGAACTGCGACGCACTGCGCGAACAACGGCTCAGCGAAGAACCCCGTATATGTGACGCCAAAGCGATCGATAGGTGACACGCTGATTACGTACGACCTGTCGAAGGGCGGCACGGTTCCGGCGATCTCGGTCCGGACCTGGGACGGCTCCGCGTGGGGCGCTGCCAACGTCATCAGCGGTGGCGCGAACCCGGACGCACTCGGATCCGTCAATGCGAGCCTGATCCCTGCGGGCGAGACTGGTGGTCTTGGGTCGCAGGATCCGTTCACGTTCGGCGAAGCTGCCATTTCGTTCGAGGCCCTGTTCGGATCCGGTGCGTGCGGCACCTTCGGATCGGCTTATCTCAAGAGCCGCTCATCGGACTCGTTCACGTCGGAGATCAAGGACTTCGTACCGCCGGAGCGCGTGCGGATCAGCAACTGCCCCAGCGCCCTGACGACGACGGCAACCGCGTCGGCGAACGTCGGGGATCCGATCAGCGACACGGCGCACCTGACGGTCGGTGCGGGCGCCGGTGGAACGATCACGTTCCATCTCTGGAGCAATGCAACGTGCACGACCGAAGTGAACACGGGGCTCACCCCGGTCACCGTCAACGGTCCCGGCGACTACAACTCCGGGAACTACCTGACAACCGCGGCCGGGACGTTCTACTGGACCGCGGTCTACAGCGGCGACGCGTCGAACGACGGCTCCTCAACGTCGTGCGGAGACTCGGGCGAAACCTCGGTCGTCAGCCTGATCCCCTCCGGAATCTCGACCCATCAGTCGGTCATTCCGAACGACTCGGCGACAATCACCGGTGGCGGCGGCGGCACAGTGCGATTCCGGTTGTATTCGGGAGCCACTTGTTCCGGCACAGCACTTGTCGATGAGACGGCGAACGTCTCCGGAGGTGCTGCAGCCACGACGAACACGACGGTCTCGGTAGATGCGAACGGCACCTATTCGTGGCTCGTGGAGTACAGCGGTGACTCCAGCCATACGGCCGCCACGAGCAGCTGCAGTACCGAGCACTTCGCGATCACGTTCACGAACGGCTAGGCGCTCACGCGTCGACGCCGACGGCGGGCCCCCGGGAGCACTCCGGGGGCCTGCCGCTGCTTAAGCGGAACAGGTCTCGCCATGGCGGTTTCGCGCAAGCCTTCGCCTCGACCGCGCCGGCGTCCTTGCGCCGGTAATCGGGATCTTCACCCTCGAATGACGGTGCCGTGAAGGAAGGCGAGCTGGGCGCGGGCCGTCTTGAAGGGTAATAGGAAGGTGACGCTGAGGAGCTCTGCGGCCTTGGAAGCACGACCAGCTCTTGCCGACCGTTCTCCGGATCGGGGTTGGACGTTCATTACGAGCCACGCCCAAGTGTTGCTTGCCCTTGCCGAGAGACCGGACGTGAGAGTGAGAGAGATTGCGGAGGCCGCCGGCATCACCGAACGCTACGCGTACCGCGTGCTCGACGATCTGCAGCAAGCGGGATACGTGGAACGTCGCCGGCGAGGACGTTGCAATCTCTACCGCGTCAACGCCGACCTGGCACTCCGCGACGCGATGGTGGAGGACCAGTCGGTACGCACGCTCCTGAGCCTGATACGCGCCCCCGACGATAGGGATCTCGTGGCGGCGCTTGCCCCCGCGAGTCGTTCGGCCTGAGTCGGCCGTTCAAAGCATGAACGGATGTTCTCTTGTGGGCACGGTCGAGCGGCCCATACGGTTCCACAGCTTCTGTGGATAGCGATCCACAGGGAACTGTGGACGAGGGGGTTTCCTAGCAATCACCTCGATACGCGAGCGATTCCCGACCGAGCGCTCGGGGGCGGCGCCAGAAAGGTCCGTGCACCCGACGTCCATCGAAAGTCCGCTCTTTGCGGAGTTCTTGGTCGCTATTTGGATCGATGTCGTTTGCAATTCAGGCACGACCTGGCAAGATCGACAACGAGGTGGTTCCTGCGGTCCATGCGGCAGCGCCGAGAGGCGTCACGCGCCTGTGGCCCGGCCTCCGGCACCTCGCGTTAACGAAGTGCCGGAGCCGAGCGTTGACACCTCGTTCGTCCGACGTGTGCGCCCGTTCAAGCGCAGTTCCGACGAAAGGGGGTGCGGAGCGAAGAGTACTCGAGACGCCAGCGAGGTCTTGGCCAGGACCTCGACGCAGTAGGTATTGACGGCAAGTTCGCTGAATTCGGGCTGTACTTCTACACAAGGGAGAGCAGCAATATGAAGCGGATTGTTCTTGTCCTGGTCTCTGTCACAGCGCTCGCGCTTGCGGGCGTGGCAGGGGCACAGACATCGGGAGCCCACTTCACGCAGAGTGGTTTCCCGTCGTGCACGGACACAGGTACGCAGCTGCGGTGTACGGCCGAGCTGGCAGGGCTTGGCAACGAGACTGTCGTGGCGCTGCTGACGGCGCCGAACGCAACAGCGACAAACCTCATCTGCGAGAACAAGGGCGGAAACCAGGCTCCTGGTCAGAACCCGGCGGTTCCGACCACGGCCACCGGTCAGCAGACGATTCTGCAGCCGAAGAACGGCCGCGCCGCCATCGACGTCAGCACAGCCGTGCCGACCATCAGCCCCAAGGACGCCGGATGCCCGAACGGGAACTGGAGGGTGATTGTTGGCGACGTCGAGTTCACCACCTACACGCTGACGGTCAGCCAGGGCGGTCAGCTGGTGGTGACGTGCGAGGGCAGCTTCGATCCTTCCCCGAGCACAAACGGCCAGACCAGCACCCCGACCTGCACGTTCGCCTAAGCACGCCTCGCTAGGCAGTCGACGGGGGGCGCCCAAAGCGGCGGGCGCCCCTCGTTGGGCTGGGCGTTTGTCGGCAGCACGCAAGACACACCAGGCGGCCGGATCTATGTCGATAGAGCCGGCGGGTTCGCTCGCTAGCCAAAGGCCGCCAAGCAACCCCGCCGGCTCTTTCTAGACGACGTCCGAGGTGTTTTCTTCCGCGGCTGATTCCTGCTAACCACCTCGCGCAAGAGACGCGGCGGCGATCCCCACCCGGGATCGCCACCGTTCTTTGTTGTCAGGCCAGCGCGAGCACCACCCGCAGGCCTCGCGGGGAGCCGGGCCAGAGTTCCTCGATCACCTCCTGGCCCGCGCTTCGAGCGACATAGCCGAGGACGGCGGCGACAAGCAGCGCATCGTCCAGTTGACCGACGACCGGGATGAAGTCCGGGACCAGGTCGAAGGGCATCAGCAGGTAGGGGATCACCAACGCGAGGGCCACCTTCGCCGGGCGGGGCACACGGGGATCCCTAACGAGGCGTTTGAAGAGCACCGCGCAGTCCGGCACGAAGGCCGCTATCTCTCTCGCGCGACTACGGCGGGAGGTCAGGCGGCGACCGCTCGGCGCTCGAGCAGGAGCTCGGCGATCTGGATCGCGTTCAGCGCCGCGCCCTTGCGGAGGTTGTCGCAGGCGACGAAGAGTACGAGCCCGTTGTCGACCGTCTCGTCCTTGCGGACACGGCCGATCAGGACCTCGTCGATACCGACCGCATCGCGCGGCCGCGGAACCGCCTCGAGCCGTATCCCCGGCGCGTCCTGAAACAACCGGCGCGCTTCGTCCACCGAGAGAGCTTGCTCCGTCTCCACCCACACGGCCTCGGCATGGCCGATCAGGACGGGCACCCGCACGCAGGTCGCGGAGATGGGAAGCTCGGGGAGGTCGAGGATCTTGCGCGTCTCGGCACGCAACTTCGTCTCCTCGTCGAACTCCTCGCCGTCGAAGTCCCAGTCCATGTCGAGCTGCGCCTCCGCCGGCGCGGTTGCGCGCAGCTCCTCCATCCGGTGCGCACCCGCGCCCGACATGGACTGATATGTGCTGACGCGCACGCGCGCGAGGCCGGCCGCCTCGTGCAGCGGCTTCAGCGCCAAGGTCAACGGGATCGTGCAGCAGTTCGGATTCGCGACGATGCCGTCGTGCTCGCCGGCACGGTCGCCGTTCACTTCCGGCACGACGAGCGGCACGCCTTCCTTCAGCCGGTACGCGGACGACTTGTCGACCGCGATCGCGCCGCCGCGAACGGCATGCGGAATGAGCTCGCGCGACGCCGCCGTCCCGACCGAGAAGAGGCACACGTCGAGGTCTCCTGCGGCGAGCGCTTCCGGTGTCGCCTCTTCTACTACAAGCTCGTCGAGCGTCTTGCCTACCGAACGGGCCGATGCGAAGGCGCGCACGTTCTCGTAGCCGCGTTCGCGCAGGAGGTCGAGCGCCACCGTGCCGACGGCCCCGGTCGCACCGACGACGCCGATGCGCGCCGACCTATCCAAGCTCGAACGCCTCGTGCAGTGCCTGCACCGCTCGGTCGACGTCGACGCTCGGCACGTGACATGCGATCTTGATCGGCGAGGTCGAGACCACCGGTGCCTCGATGCCGGCGGCCTCGAGCGTCGCGAACGTCTTCGCGGCAACACCGGGGTGGCTCTTCATGCCGGCTCCCACCAGGGAGACCTTCCCCAAATCGTCGCGCGCCGACCATTCGAGGCCGAGGCCTTGCAGTGCGCGCTCGATGTCGCGCCGATCCTCTACCGGCGCGGAGAAGACGATGTCCGCGCCGGTCTGGACGATCGTGTCGACGTTGACGCTCGCATCGGCGAGCGCCCCGAACAGCTGCGAGGCCTTCGCGCCCGCGACGCGGTAGACCGTCTCCTCGCGCTGGTGCACGACTCCTGAGATCAGCGCCTTCTCGAGCATCTTCTCGTCCTCCTCGCGGATCCACGTCCCCTCGGCGTCACTGAACGTCGAACGGACGTGCAGCCGCACATTGTGGCTACGTGCGACCTCGATCGCGCGCGTCGCCATCACGCGTGCCCCGGACGACGCCATCTCGAGCATCTCCTCGAAGCTGAGGACGTCCAGCTTGCGGGCGCCGGGAACGAGCCGCGGGTCCGCCGAGTAGACGCCGTCGACGTCGGTGTAGACCTCACAGACCTGCGCCCCGAGCGCGGCGGCGAGAGCGACTGCGGTGGTGTCGGAGCCGCCGCGCCCGAGTGTGGTGACGTCGAAGGAGTCGGCGGACACGCCCTGGAAGCCGGCGACCAGGACGATGCGGTCCTGGTCGAGCGCCTCGTGGATCCGGCGCGCGCGCACGTCCACGATCTTCGCCTTGCCGTGCACGGTGTCGGTGACGATCCCGGCCTGCGAGCCGGTCAGCGAGATCGCCTCGTGACCGAGATCGTGGATCGCCATCGCCGCGAGCGCGCACGAGATGCGCTCCCCCACCGAGATGAGCATGTCGAGCTCGCGCGGCTCGGGCCGCTCCGAAACCTGGCGCGCCAGGTCGAGCAGCTCGTCCGTCGTGCTGCCCATCGCGGACAGCACGGCGACGACGCGCGCACCACCCTCGCGGGCGCCGACGAGGCGGCGCGCGACGTTCTTGAGCTTTTCCGAATCGGCGACCGACGTGCCGCCGAACTTCATCACGACCGTCCCGAGATGCGGGGCGGCGTCGTCGCGCTCGACCGCGGGGACTGCTTCGTAGTCGGTCGTCGCCATAGCAGAAGTCTAGGGTTCGCTCATGCGCGCCATGCTCCTCGACGCTCCGGGCAAACCGCTGCATGCGGCCGAGATCCCAGAGCCGCAGCCGAGCCCGGGCGAGCTCCTGCTGCGCGTCCGTGCCTGCGCCGTTTGCCGCACGGATCTCCACATCGTCGACGGCGAGCTGACGCAGCCGAAGCTCCCGCTCGTCCTCGGTCACATGATCGTGGCCAACGTCGTCGGGGAGGAGCGGCGCGTCGGCGTTCCGTGGCTCGGCTGGACCGACGGCGACTGCCGCTACTGCGTCGCCGACCTCGAGAATCTCTGCGACCGGGCGCAGTTCACCGGCTACGACCGTGACGGCGGGTTCGCCGAGTATGCCGTTGCCGACGAGCGCTTCTGCTTCGGGCTGCCTGAGGATTACGCTGATCTCGAGGTCGCGCCGCTGCTCTGCTCCGGCCTGATCGGCTACCGGGCTCTGCGATTCACGGGCGACGCCGAGCGGCTCGGTCTCTACGGCTTCGGCGCGTCGGCGCACATCATCGTGCAGGTGGCGCTCAATCAAGGCAGGCGTGTGTTCGCATTCACGCGCCCCGGCGACACCGAAGGCCAGGCGTTCGCGCGCGTGCTGGGCGCGGAGTGGGCGGGAGGCTCCGACGTGTCTCCGCCCGAGGAGCTCGACGCGGCCATCATCTTTGCACCGGTCGGCGCACTCGTGCCCGCTGCGCTGCGCGCCGTGCGCAAGGCGGGCTCGGTCGTCTGCGCAGGCATCCATATGAGCGACATCCCCGCGTTTCCGTACGAGCTTCTCTGGGGAGAGCGCGTCGTCCGCTCGGTGGCGAACCTGAGCAGGCGTGACGGGGAGGAGTTCCTTGCCCTGGCGCCGCGCGTTCCTGTGCGGACGCAGGTCAGGTCGTTCGCCCTCGAAGAGGCGAACGAGGCGATCGATCATCTCCGCCGTGGAGAAGTCCACGGCTCCGCCGTTCTACATCTCTTTGGGCCTAACTAGGGCGCGCGCCGCTGACCGTGGTCGAGCAGCTCGACCCTGACCCCCGGATGCATCTCCCGCCAGACCCGTAGATACGCGTCGAGCTCCATCCTCAGATATGCGGCATCCACGTGCGGACGCTCCGGGGGCGACGCTTCGACGAGCGTTCGCCCGGCGACGTCGGCTCGACAGCCACAGCGCCTCAGGTACGAAACGAGGTCGTCGAGCGGAGCGAGTTCGCTGGTCGAGATTTGCATTGCCGCAGTGCGAGCCGGTGGTTACTTCCGGTCACGCTCTTCGATGGTGCGCCCCCGCCCACCGGACTTCAATCCCTCAGTCGGGTATGTCGGTCACATTTCCCGCCGGCCGGCGAGTGCGCGGCCCAGGGTGACCTCGTCGGCGTACTCGAGATCGCCGCCGACCGGAAGCCCGCTCGCCAGCCGCGTCACGCGCACGCGTCCGCGCAGGCGGTCGGCGAGGTACGCCGCGGTGGCCTCGCCCGTCATGTTCGGATTGGTCGCGAGCACGACCTCCTGCACGCCGTTTCGCTCGACGCGGCCGAGCAGCTCGTCGATGCGGAGGTGCTCCGGCTCGACGCCGTCCAACGGGGAGAGTGCGCCGCCGAGCACGTGGTAGAGGCCGCGGAACTCGCTCGTGCGCTCGACCGAGATCAGGTCGACCGGCTGCTCGACGACGCAGATCATCGTGTGGTCGCGGCGCGTGTCGCGGCAGATCGCGCACACGTCTTCCTCGGTGAGGTTGCCGCACTCGTTGCAGAAGCGCACGCGCTCCTTGACGTCCTCGATCGCCGCGGCCAGCGCGAGTGCCTCGTCCTTTGGGCGCTGCAGCAGGTGGAAGGCCAGCCGGTGGGCCGTGCGCGTGCCCACGCCCGGCAGCCGCGACAGCTGCGCGACGAGGTTTTCCACAGCCGGGCTCAGCATCGCTCTATTGTGCCGACATGCCCCGGATCGCCGAGGTCGCGCTCTTCACGGAGGACGTGGCCAGGCTGGCGGACTTCTACGAGCGGCTCCTGGGGCGGCCTCCGGACAGCCGCTCGGACGCGCATGCGAGCTTCGAGCTCGACGGCACGACGCTCTTCATCCACGTCGCCGGTGACGGGGTCGAAGGAGCGCCCGACGTCGACCATGTCGCGTTTGCGCTCGACCAGGACGCCGCCGCCGAACGGGTGCGTGAGGCGGGAGCCGAGGTCGTCGGCCCGCGCGACTTCGACTGGGGCCGGTCCGCCTACCTGCGCGATCCCGACGGCCGCGCCGTCGAGCTTCAGGCCGACAGCTGACGCAGGCGGTCCGCGAACGCGGCGTCTTCGCCGAGGACCTGCTCGAGCTCCGTCCGGGCGATCGCAAGGCAGCGCACGTCGGACTGCGCACGGACGCGTGCGGTGCGCTCGCCGTCTTCGCCGAGGATCGAGCGCTCGCCGAACACGTCGCCCGGGCCGAGCTCGCGCTTGCCTTCCGGCGCCTCGACGATCGCCTGGCCCTCTTCGAGCACGAAGAGACCCGATCCGGGACGGCCGCGCTCGATCAGCGCCTGGCCGGCGGGCGCTTCGAACTCGCTCGTCGCGGCGCCGAGACGATTCAGCTGTTCGTCGTCCAAGTCCGCGAACAGCGGCAGGGAACGCAGGCGGTCGCGCAACGCTACTGACCGAGCCCAGGCAGGCCGAGCCCGCCGAGCGCTCCGCCGGCGAGGCCGCCGAGCTTGGTCTCCTGCAGGCTGCGCGCCGACCGGATCGCCTCGTTCACCGCTGCGAGCACCATGTCGGCCAGCATCTCCGGATCGTCCGGGTCGATCGCCTTCGGATCGATCCTGATCTGCTTGAGCTCACCCGCGCCGGTCGCCGTCACGGTCACCATTCCGCCGCCGGCGCTCGACTCGACCGTCTCGTTCTCGAGCTCCTGCTGCGCCTTCTGCATCTGCTCCTGCATCTGTCCGACCTGTTGCAGCAGCTGGTTCATGTCCATGCTCATGTCAGTCCTCTCGTTCGCGCGCGTCCAGGGTCTCTTTGACCAGCTCGAGAATCTTTTCCTCGCCCGGAGGCTCGTCGTCCTCGTCGGCGTCGTCGGCGCGAGCCTCGCCCTCCGCGAAGGCGACGCCGAGATGGCGGCCCGTCACCTCGTAGAGCGCCTCGGCGAGCAGCGTCGCGTTCTTCGGCTCCTCGGCGAGCTGCCGGTGGAACGACGCGCTCGCCGGAAACTCGACGGTGAGCGTGTCCTCGGCGAGGCCGGCCGGGTGCGCCTCACGAAGGACGGACGCGGCGGGGATCGACCGCTCCTCCACGGCCGGGAGGATCGTGCGCTGCCACGCCTCCTGCAGCTGTTCGAGCTCGAGCGAGGGCGGAGACGGCGGCGGCTCGGTGGACGGGGGCTCGGGAAGCTCCACCGCGTGCGTGGAGACGGCGCTGACGTGGCGCTGCTGCTCGAGCTGCTCGAGCCGGAAGGCGAGCGACTCGCGCGACAGGTCGGCGCCAGGACGCGTGACCTTGACGAGGGCAAGCTCCAGCGGCAGGCGGGGATCGCCGCCCTGGCGCATGTCCTCGACCGCAACCGCGAGCAGGTCGACGAGCCGGATCACGGTTGCCTCGCCGAGCTGGTTCGCCTGCGCGCGCAGGCGCTCGCGGGTCTCCTCGGTGACCGGGAGCGCCTCCGGCACCTCGCCCATGTGCTGCACGAGCATGAGATGGCGCAGGTGCTCGAGCAGGTCGACGACGAGCCGCCCGAGATCCTGGCCCTGCTCGGCGAGCTCCTCGAGGAAGGTGAGCGCGCCGGCCGTGTCGCGGTCGACCACGAGGTCGCAGAGACGGAAGAGGGCCTCCTCCTCGACGGCGCCGAGGAGTTGCAGGACCGCTTGAACGCTGACGTCGTTCTCCGTCGCCGACGCGAGCTGGTCGAGGGTCGAGACGGCGTCGCGGAACGAGCCGCGCGCTCCGCGCGCGACAAGCGCGAGCGCCTGGTCGGGAGCCTGGATCCCTTCGCCGTCCGCGACCCGGCGCAGGTAGCGCACGAGCTCCGGGAGCCTCGGGCGCGCGAACACGAACGTCTGGCAGCGCGACCGGACGGTCGGGAGCACCTTCGAGAGGTCCGTCGTGCAGAAGACGAAGACCAGGTGCGGGGGCGGCTCCTCGATCAGCTTCAGCAGCGCGTTCCAGGCGGCGTCGGTGAGCTGGTGCGCCTCGTCGAGGATGTAGACCTTGTAGCGGCCCTCTGCCGGCTGCAGCACGACGCGTTCGCGAATCTCGCGGATGTCGTCGATGCCGCGCTGCGACGCCGCGTCCATCTCGATCACGTCGAGCGAGGTGCCGTTCGCGATCGTCACGCACGGGTTGCAGGTCTTGTCGGGGGTCGGCGTCGGGCCCTGGATGCAGTTCAGCCCTTTGGCGAGGATTCGGGCAAGGGACGTCTTCCCGGTCCCCCGCGGGCCTGCGAAGAGGTAGGCCTGACGGACCTGTCCGGAGGAGATCGCGTTCTTGAGCGTCCGCACGATCGCCTCCTGGCCGACGACCTCGTCGAAGTCCTGCGGACGGTACTTCCGGTACAGCGCGGCCACTGAGGCCGATCTTACTGGCGCCCCTGATCCGCTACTCCAGACAGGAGACGACGGCGAAGACCCAGAAGACGAGCGTGCCGAACACGAGGACGGCGCCCAGGAAGAACAAGGCCAGGCGCCCCGCTGCGAAGCGTCCGGCTCCGGCTTGGGCGAGGCGGATGGCGTCGAAGAGGCCGCTCAGCCCGAACGCCGTGAACAGCGTCAGGCAGGAGAGGATCGCAACTCCGAACGCCAAGCCCTCGGACTCGGTCGAATTGCATGAGGAGATCGGCGTGTACAGCGCGAGCGCCGTCACGGCGGCGATCCCGCCGGGCGCGAGGATCCACCACGGCGAGATGCGAAAACGCGAGCTGAGCCCGGCCACGACGATCGCCACAACGGCCGCTGTGAAGAGGATGTTCTCGAATAGCATGTGTGCTATATGCCATAGCAAACGCGCTATGTCGAGACCGACTAGATCGACCCGCTGAAGGTGTCGCAGGCGGCCGGCTTGCCGCTCTCATACCCGCGCGAGAACCAGCGGCGACGCTGCTCAGACGAGCCGTGCGTCCAGGTCTCGGGATTGACCTGGCCCTGCGTCTGCTGCTGGATGCGGTCATCGCCGATCGCCGCTGCGGCGTCGAGGCCGTCGTTGATGTCGGCCTGCGTCAGCTCTTCAACGAGGCCACCCTCGACGGCGTGCGCGGCCCACACGCCCGCGTAACAGTCGGCCTGCACCTCTGAGCGGACGCCGAGGCTCTCCGGCCCCGGTTGCGCGCCGCGGATGTGGTCGAGGACGCCGAGCTGGTCCTGGACGTGGTGCCCGTACTCGTGCGCGATCACGTATGCCTGCACGACCGGCGACACATCCACGCCGAACCGCGACCTCAGCTCGTCGAAGAAGCCGAGGTCGATGTAGACGAGCGCGTCCTCTGGGCAATAGAACGGCCCGACCTGCGCGTCGGCGACGCCGCAGCCCGTCTGCACCTGGTCGCTGAAGAAGACCGTGTCGGCGTACTGGTACCGCCGGTTGCTTCGCTGGAAGACGCCGTCCCAGAACGTTTGCACGCTGTTGACCACCGCAACGATGCGGCAGTCGTCACGCTCGTTGGCATCCTGGCCGGTGCGACACTCCTGCGAGATGTCGGAGGGCGTGTCGCCCTGCCCGACCTGTTGCAGGTCGAGCGGCGCAAGCTGTCCGAGCCCACCGCCGCCGCCGTTGGAGAGCACGGAGATCAACAGCCAGATGACCAGGCCGACGACGCCCAGCCCACCGCCGCCGAGCGCCACGCCGCCCGGCCCGCCCATCCGGCGGCCGCGCAGGTCGGTGACCTGGCCGGTGTCGAGCGGAGCGTTGCGCCTGAACCGCATTACCGGACTCTTGCCAACGTCGGTGGAGGCAAAACCGTGATTAGTGGCCGGTTAGTGGTGGGTCTACGCTGATTCCACGAATCCTCAAAGGAGGGCCGTCATGAAGCACCGTTTGCTCGGCAGCGCCGGTGCCCTCGCGCTGGCGTGCCTGACTTTCGCCGCCTGGGCGGCTCCGGCCGGCGCGACTCCGCCGCCGCAGCTGCTGGCGACGTACCAGCCTGTCACGCACTTCCATCCGGACGAGGGCTTCCTGCCGACGAGCGTGCAGTCGTTCATTGCAGATGCGGACCTCGAGCAGCTTGTCGGGGGGACTTGGACGCTCGTCGACGCGGACCCCGAGCCTGGCGATCTGCCGAGCAGCGGCGCCTGGCGGCTGAATCAGGACTCGTGCTCTCCCGCGGCGGCGTTGGGCGGCCTTGCGTGTTACGGCCCCGCGTGGGAGGAGGGAAGCGGGGGTCTCGCCGTCTACGGCCGTGTCACGCACGACGGCGACCGGATCGTGCTGCAGTACTGGTACTTCTACTACGACGACCTCTACTCGTACCCGTTCGCGCCGGCGGGCTCGTTCTGGCAGGCGCACGAGGGTGACTGGGAGGTCGTCAACGTCGTCCTCTCAGGGGACGAGCAGCCGTTGTCGGTTGGGTACAGCCAGCACTGCCTGGGCCAGCGCCGCGATTGGTCCGACACGCCGCGCTTCGACGGTACGCATCCGATCGTGTACGTCGCGCTCGGGTCTCATGCGAACTACTTCACGCCGGGCCTACATCCGTTCAACCTGGCGTGCGTTCCTGCGGAGGTGCTCGCGATCCTGGGCGGGTTCCACCTTCCGCCTCCGGCCGACGTCGTTTCTGCGGACGGCGCCGTTGCCGGGCCGCCCGAGGCGGACGGGCGAGTGACTCCGATCCATCAGATTGAGGACGACCATCCGGAGTGGGTGAGCTTCCCCGGCTTCTGGGGCGAGCTCCAGTACTTCCACGCTCCGGCGCCGATCGGCACCGTGCCGTTCGGAACAGCACCGCAAGGACCGGCGTTCCATGGGGTCTGGATCCATCCGCTCGCGACGGTTGCGAGCTGGCCGGCGGGGTGAGGGGGGAGTTCGCGGGCCCGCGCTGCGGCCGCGGGCCCGCGAACCGCTGGCTGATGCGGAGAAAACCGTTGGTACCATCGAGCCGCCGCGGCGGTGGAAGTGTGTGAACCGCGTCAGGGCCGGGAGGCAGCAGCGCTAAGCATTCCTTCCAGGCGCCGCGGTTTTCTCCCGGGCGCATAGCTCAGCGGGAGAGCGCCCGCTTCACACGCGGGAGGTCCCTGGTTCGATCCCAGGTGCGCCCATCGCTCAGTCAAGCCGTTTCGCGCCGCTGTGTCGTGTCGCGAGAGGGCCTGTTGTCAGCGTTGCGTCCGTGAGCTGCTACGGCCGTGGAACGGTGCAACGGGACGAGATCGGTCAGCCGACGTTCGCCAAGTTTCGCTCCACCTTCGGAACCGCAGCTACAAGATCGTCGCGTGGGTGACTTTGACTCCGACCGGGCCGGACACATTCGCCCTCTCGCAACTCAAGGGCAGGCCCAAGGCCGAGCGGAGTCCCTCGGTTCCTTCGCCTTCACTGCCTTCGCCGTGGCCTCTCGGTCGCACGGCGATCACGTTCCCCTCCTCGTCGCGCACGACGTCCTCGCGATGCAGCGTGAGGAGGGCGCCGTCGAGTGCGACCTGTAACCGCGCTTGGACTGCGGTGACTGTGAATCGCTCATGCTGCTCTCCTTCGTTTTGGTTGTGCGCCGCGCTGCGCGCTTGGCCGCTTGTCCTGCCGCTTCTCTTCTCGGCGCCGCTTGCCCTCGCAGGCACCGGCCGAAACGGCGTAGACTCGCCCAATGGCGAGTCTCATGGAAAAGATCCGCAAGTGGTTGGGGATGGGGAAGAAGACCTAGTCGGTTTTCACGCCCTAAAAGGCGTAAGGTGTACTGACTGGCCCTGTACTCAGGTTCCGGCCGGAGCCCGCAACCCACCAACGCGCGATGCGCGCGAGGCGAGGAGCTTCGAGCGAACGGAGTTTTGCGTGCGGGGCCAGCTCTTGCTAGATCGCCTTGAAGTAGAAGCGATCCCGTTCTAGGCGCAGAGTTGACTGATTTCGACATCATCGCTCGCGAGGTCAGCGGGTATCGCACTCGCTTCGAGGCGATCGAGAAGCGTCTAGACGAGGTTGAGAAGGTGAACGCGAGGCTGGAAGACGCTGCACTCACTACCGCCCGCGCCCTCGCGGAGATTTCAGGTCATTGGGAAGCGGTCTATGAGGCGATGCGCCGCAAAGACGACTCCCAACTGGCCCCCTGAGCAGTGACTATCAGGTCAGACTTACGCCGCCAGCGAACGGCTCACGCAAGTACCCTGTGACAGAAGCGCGAGCGCCTACAACCCCGAAAAGTGAGGCCCGACATCCGCCCACAGCTCCGCGAGTTCCTCGCGTGGTACGAGGAGGTGTTAGGGAGGATCGAAGCGGGGGCGGTCGTGGCGCCAGGAGAACAAGAACGCCTCACGGCAGAGGCGTCAGCCGTGGCTCACCTTCTCGATCTCCTTGACTCCAGCGTGGACGAGCCTGCGGGTGAATAGAACGACGGATTGTCTGGATCAACTAGCCGGACGTCTCCGCCCTACGAGCCCCGATACGAACGCACTGTCGCTGCAAGACCGGCAGGAACTAAATAGAGGCGGATCTCGCGTGCGCGAAAGCTAGGGCACCCGTTCGACACGCAATGCGATCGCATCGTTTGCGACTGCTGTCGTCGCGTCGAACGAGAACCGCGGCACCACCCCGTCCGCGCTCGAAGCCGCCGCGCCTCCAACAAAGACCGACGGCACAATCACGACACAAGCCCCAAGTCCACGCAGGGCGGCCATCTCCTGCGAAGTATGACTCCCGTGCGCGAGCGTCCTCTCGCCCGACATCGCTTGATTAGGTAGGACACCCGCGACATGACACGGCGCGCGCGGAGAACCGGTTTGCTGTTCATCGGCCTCGCGTTAGTCGGATGCGGAGGCGGCGCTTCGGACAAAGAGGCACTCGAGGCTTACTTCAAGAAAAGGCCGGATCCGACGCTTCTGGGCAACCCTGGCCCGATTCGGTCGGTGCGATGTCACGTGCGGGGCCTGACGTTTCGCGGCTCTCAGGTGTACGTGTGCGACGTCCACTATGTCCGGGCGATTGCGGCAGTCTGCGGAGCGCGCGTTGACGGCACGACCGTGACGAGCGGATTGCCCCGTTCCTGCACTCCGTGACTCGTCTGGGTATCGCTGCGAGGGTTTCCGCTGGAGTCACACGCGGGAGAGGCTCAAGCCTTCGGGGGGAGGCACCCCTCCGGCCGGGCATCGGCTCGAGCCGGTCGGCATGCCTTCCGGGGCGCCCTGGGCGCCAAAACTGGCTCGTTCAGGCTGACAACGGGGTGACAACCGGCCGTCAGGCCCGCATGAATACAGGGCTTGCGGGGCGACCTTCCGCCCGTCAGGCGGGCAGCTCGGCCTGCCTCAGACGACCGCTGGAGC
>JBKPGW010000149.1:0-6139 GCA_046729555.1 Actinomycetota bacterium
GCTACCTCCTGTTCTCGACGCTCGGCGAGTACTACGCGTCGCGCAATCGGCTGACGGCACACGAGCGTGAGGCGTTCGCGCGCGGAGAGCTCGTCGTGCTCTACGAACGGTCGGCCGGCACCAGTCTCTGCAGTGCGTACCACCCCCCCGACTACGTGCGCCGCGAGCTCGCGCAGGGCTTCGAGCACGTCGCGTTTCGTGCGGCCGCGGACGACGGGCGCCACGACATTCACGTCCTGCGGAAGCCGACCTAAGCCTGCCCAGCGCACGACACCGGCTCGCAGTTGCACTCGCGTGGCTCGAGCGGCTCGCCGGCCGGCGGCTCGGCGGAATCGTGCTCTTCGTCCTTGCCTTGGGCGTATACGCGGTGCGTGCCGTCGCGTGGCCTCTCGTTGGCGGACGCGACCTGGACGAATACCTCTACAGCTACATCCAGTTCCTGGATTGGCATCCACTGCTGCCCTGGTCGATGCTCTTCCGGACGCCGGCGACGCCGATCGTCGCCGGGCTCGCGCTCGACGTCGCGGGCGGCCTGTTCGCCGAGCCGTTGCTCGCCGTCCTCTTTGCGGCGTCGGTCGTCGCGTGGGCTGCCGCCGCACGTGCCTTCGGACCGAGAGCGGTGCTGCTCGTCGCAGCCGCGCTGCTCGTCTATCCCGCCTATGGACTGATGTTCCACGAGTTGTCGAGCGAGCCGGTTTTCGCAGCCGCGTTCTCTCTGTGGGGGCTCCTGGTGACCCGCGCAGCAACCCGTCCGTCCGTGCCGCATTTCGCCGCGGTCGGCCTCGGCGTCGCGCTGTTGGCGTTTGTGCGTCCCGGCAACGCACTCCTGCTCGTGTTCGTCGCCTTCGTGCTCGCCGTTCCGGGCGTGCGCTGGGACCGGATAGCGTGGGCCGGCGCCTTCCTCATGGCGGCGTTGCTGCCGATTGCCGCCTGGGCGGTGCTGAACGGCGTCCGCTTCGGCGACTACACGCTGGCGCGGGGAGGCAACGCCGTGATCCCATTCTACCGCGCGTACATCACAGACAAGATCGTCTCGCCCGACAACGGGCCGGCATCACGGAAGCTCGCCGCGGCCGTGCGCGAGCACCTCGTGACGCGAGATCCGTACAAGTCGTACGGCGTGACTGTTGCCGAGGTTTTCCGCAGCGGCAGCTTCCGCATCCACGAGGACTTCTACCTCCTGTCGGACGAAGTCTTCGGCTGGGACACCAATTACTCCGTGCTGCGCAAGGCCGGGGTCGAAGCCGTGCGGAAGCACCCCGGGCAGTACACGTCGGGCGTGCTCCAGACCATCTGGGAGCAGCTGAGCAAGTCGTTCTTCCGCGCACCGCCCTCCGAGCAGAGCCCTTCTCGCCCGGTCGTCGACGTGAAGGGACGCCGGCTGCCCGCGCCGACCGAGGGACAGCCGATCCCCAGCGGCCAAAACGTCTGGATCTCCCGGCCGGACAACAGCATCCGCGACGTCTGGACCTCGGCGACGCACCACCACTTCGTGTTCGAGCATCCGCGCGAGCGACGTCGCTTCGACGCGACCGTCCACGAGCGGGACGCGCTCGCCGCGAATCTGCCCGACCGCACCGGCAACACAGAGCTGGCGCGGCGCCTGAACCAGGCCTCCCGCTGGTTTCCGCGCCCGATCATCTGGATCGCCGTGGGGCTGCTCGGGCTGGCGCTGCGCAGGCCGCGCGGAGCATCCGTGCTCGTCGCGCTGGCGCTCGCTGCGCTGTTCGTGATCGTCTTCAACGCGCTCGGGCTCTTCGCCGACCCGCACTTTGCACTGCCCGTTGCGCCGGCGTTCGTCCTTTTCGGCGCGGGCGCACTGCTCGGCAGTCGCGCGTGAAGGTCTTCCTCGACGTCGGTGCACACGACGGCGAGACGCTGAACGCCGTGCGGGACCCGAAGTACGGCTTCGACCGCATCTACTGCTTCGAGCCCGCGAGCACCTCCTGGGCGGCGCTCGAGGCGGTCGACGACTCGCGCGTGACGGTCTGCCGCTTCGGTCTCTGGCACGAGACGACCGAGCGTCCCCTCTACGACGCGGGCAGTCTCGGCGCCAGCCTCTTTGCCGACAAGTTCGCGACCGCGCGTCCCCAGCAGAGCGCGCGGTTCGTTCGCGCGACCGATTGGTTCCGCGAGCATCTGGCGCAGACGGACGAGGTCTACTTGAAGCTGAACTGCGAGGGCGCCGAGGTCGACATCGTCGAGGATCTGCTCTCGTCCGGGGAGTTCGCGCGAGTCCGCTCGGCCATGATCGATCCCGACGTCCGCAAGATCCCGTCGCTCGCGCACCGGGAACGCGAGCTACGGGACGCCTCGAGGCTGCGGGCGTCACGAACTACTTCATGGAGGAAGACGTGATGGTTGGCCCGACGCATCGGGCTCGGATCCAGAACTGGCTGCGGGTCGCCGGAGCGGAGCAGTGGTCGTGGCGGGCTCGCGTCCGGCAGGGCGCGTACCTGCTGCTCGAGGCTGCGCGGGGACGGCGCTCGCCGCTGCGCGACGCAATAACCCGTCGCGGAAGAGCAGCAGAGACCCGGCGAGCCCCAGCGCGAGGATGACGGTCGTCGCCGCGCCTCCGGCCGTGGCGAGGCCGTCGAGCGTGTACAGCCCCATGGGGCGGTCGCGCCACACCAGACGGTCCTGGCAGTCGTACCAGCGCTGGACGCCGCCTCGCCAAGGCGCGTCGCACAGTGGCTGCTCCTGACTGAAATAGTCGCCGAGGGAGTCGATGTCCCACGAATAGCCGACGTGCGGAAGTGCGCACGCGAGCAGGACCGCGAAGACGAGCAGGAGGCGCACGGGCGAGGCGAGCAAGCGCCGCGCAAGCGGCTGCAGCGCTCCCCCGTATGCGACCAGCACGATCAAGACGAGCGGCAGGACCCAGGGCAGCTGTAGCCGCGGCCCGTATCCGGACCAGCCGAAAGGCGTCCACCACGACGCGAACCCGACGGCGAGCACGGCGCAGACGGAGAGGACGACCACAGCCGGCAGCGCGTTGCGCCTCAGGCCGACTATGCATGCCGTGGCGACGAGGACGACGGCAGCGGGCCAGAAGAAGAGCAGCCCGCCGCTGGGCGAGACGAAGACCGCGAACGTGTACTCGAGCTTGCGCGCGATCCCCGGCGTGCGCAGCTGATGGTCCAGGTAGTTCGTGTTCAGCACGCTGCCGAACCGCACGATGTTGAAGAGCGACGCGCAGACGATCGCGACTGCCATCCCCGCAGCACCCCAGATGACGTGTGGCCGGATCCCCCGACCGGTCCGTCGTCTCGCGAGCACGAGACAGAGCAGGCCGAGCGCGGCCACGAACGGATAGGACGTCTCCTTCGTCCAACAGGCGAGCAACGCTGCGATTCCGACGACGGCGGGCGGCGCCTGGAGAAGCGTCGCGGCCACGAGGCCAACGAGGAGGCCCATCGCCAGCATTTCCCCGGCGGTCTGCCTTGCGAAGGCGATGATGGGACCGCTCAAGGCGATCGCGAGGAACGCCCAGAACCACTCCGCGTGGCCGAAGCGCCTCAGCACCTGTCGTCCCAGGGCGACCGAGCCGACAACGCCGGCGACGCTGAGCGAAGCCAGGACTCGATTACGGGCTGGATGTCCGTCGCCGCCGAGCCCGATCGTGATGAGGTCCGGCACGTGTTGCAGCAGCGGCCACCAGCCGATCGGGCTCATCAGGCCCCAGTAGTTCAGCTCGCCCGTGTAGCCGCACGCGTTGTAGTCGTGGTGCGAGAGGCAGGTGAGCAATGCGTTCGTGCCGTCGAGGACGAAGGGAGTGTCCCCGCCGACGAACGGCCGCGCGATCCAGGTCGCGACGAGAAAGGCGAACGAGCCGAGTGCGGCGACGGTCGCGAGTGAGCGGGCCCTCGAGCTCATGCCGCGGTCGCCACCAGCGCGTCGACGACGCGCTCCGCAGCGCGGCCGTCGACTTCGCCCATCACGAGTCGAACGACGCGGGCTCGCTCCGCTGCGAGCTCGTCCGGATACGCGAGAGCACGGTCGATCCCCGCCGTCAGCTCGTCGAAGCGCGTCGCCCGGTAGAACGCGTTCGATTCGAACAACGGCTTGTAGTGCTCGCCGCTCACGTTCTTCTGGGCCCAGCTCTCCTCCCCCACAGGTGCACCCTCGTCGTACAGGGTGCAGACCGCCGGGCGATCGTTTGCGAGCGCATCCAGGAGGATCGTTCCCGCGTTGGACACGACTGCGTCACCGTGTTGCAGCAGGACGGCGAGCTCCTCGAGATCCGTGAAGCTGGGTTCCTGGACGGCGGCGCCCTCGTGCGAAAGCCCAGCGCCGAACCGCTCTCGCCATTCGCGGTCGCGCGGGTGTGGACGGAAGAGGAGCGAGAAGCGGTCGCGGGCGCCGCTATCCGCCCACCAGCCGACCAGGCGCTCGACCAGCCGTCCTTCGTAAGGAGCATTCGTCGGCGTGTTGCCCATCACGAGGACGAGCGCCCGTGCCGCGTCGAGCCGGAGGCGGCGAAGCAGGCTCTCGTAGTCCGCACGAGGACGCCGGCGGTGGAAGACGTCGGTCTGCGGCCAGCCGGTGACGACGATGCGCTGCGGCTCGATGCGGTGGTAGTGGACGAGATCTCCGCGCATGACGTCGTTCTGGACGAGATAGCGGTCGAGTCCTGGTGCAACGATCCCCTTGCCGACAGTGTGGTCCCAGCTCGCGACGTTGCCGGCCACGCGCAGCCGAAAGCGTCGGGCACCGACGACGAAGGGCACGACCGAGTGCATCTGCAGGTTTGCGAGGGCGATCGTCGGGCGCTCGCTCCGAAGCCGCGCAACGAGCCCGGGCGCCAGGTAGCGCAGCCTGCCGTAGTGCCAACGAGACATCAGCGGATCGAGCCAGGGCCAGCGGGGCAGCGGCCCGGCGAGCGTCGGGTCGAGGAACCAGTTGGGGTGGCCAGGTTGCATCCGCCGGCGGTGGAAGCCGTGCCGCAGGCTGTGCCTGAGGGAGAGCGGGTAGAAGCCGATGCGGCGGTCGAGCCAGGTATCCGCGCGACGCTGGACCTTCCGCGGTAGCGAGACTCGGCCGTCCATGACGTCCCCGGGTCGCGTGACGCGGATCGTGCCCGCCCGCTCCGCCCAGGCCGCGGCCTGCTCGCCGACGTCGAACAGGAACAGCTCCAGCCGGTCGCCGAGCCGCTCGGACAGTTCACGGACGATGCCGGTGTCGAAGAAGAGGCGGGACGAGAACGGATCCGGGAGGACGAGCCAGACCGGGGTCACGAGGTCGCGCGGGCGCGCAGTGCGAGAGCGATCCGGTCCGCGAGCGAGGAGCCGTCGAGCCCGTGGTAACGAAGCGCCTCGAGCGGCGTCCCGCACGCCGGCCAGCCCTCGACGCCGAAGACGGTCACGGCGCGTCCATCGAGTGCGCGCCGGAGCGTGTCGCCGAGTGCGCCGACCGGAGAATGGTCCTCGACGACGAAGAGCTCGGCGAACGGCTCGACCAGATCCGAGAGCCACTGGGCGTCGACGCGGTTGAGCCAGGGCATGTTCACGACCTGAACCCGTCCGGCCAGCGATTCTGCAGCAACGAGCGCTTCGTGCAGCATCACGGGGCCGTAGGCAAAGAGCAGCGCGTCCGTGCCCTCGTGCAGGACCGTGCCGCGACCGGGCACGGCCTCGGTACCGGGAAGGTCGATGCGCCGCGGCGACGGCCCGATCGCGAGCCTGACGGCGACGGTTCCGGCGGCGTCCTCGACCGCCCAGCGCAGTACGGCGCGCGTCTCCGCCGAGTTCGCCGGCTGCACGACCGTCATGCTCGGCAGCGCTGCCAGGAGCGAGACGTCCCGAATGCTCTGGTGTGACTTGCCGGGCCCCGCCGGGATCAGCCCGGCGTAGTGCAGGGCGTAGACGACTTTCGTCTGCTCGCTCGCCTGGTTGTAGATCTGCTCGTTCGCGCGCGCGGCGAGGAAGGCCGCGAACGAGTTCACTACCGGCAGCAGGCCGTGACGCGCCATGCCGGCGGCCGCGGAGACCATGTCCTGCTCGGCGATGCCGCTCTCGTGGAAGCGGTCCGGATGGGCGAGCTCGAACGGACGGATGCGGCAGTCGGACGCCAGGTCGGCGTCGAGCACGACGAGCTCCGGATGCCGGTCGGCGAGCTCGAGCAGTGCCTCGCCGTAGGC
>JBKPGW010000150.1:0-23953 GCA_046729555.1 Actinomycetota bacterium
GTGCGATAGCCGAGCCATTCGACGAACAGCACGATCGCCGGGAACGCGATCCCGAAGCAGACGAGGGGAATGTGTGTGGCAAACGAGAGCGCCTGCATCTGGCGCGCCTGCAGCAGGTAATCCTGGTCGACCTGGGCAAACGCTCCCGATGCGGCTGCGAGCATCACGAGCGACTGTAGTCAGAAGTTCTGGGGTCTGATCCCGCAGGGGTCAGACCCCTGCCTTTCGCTAGCGGGCGCGGGCTCGGCGCACCTCCGCGATGAACCGCTCGGCCCGCTCTGGGTCGACTGGGTTCCAGGTGCCGCCGTCGATTTTCAGATCTGAGCCGACGATCACGCCGTCGGCGACCGCGAGAAACTCCGCGACGTTGGTCGACTTCACTCCCGTGTTGGCGAACACCGGCGTGTCCGGGGAACCGCGTTTGGCCTCGCGCACGGCATCCAGCGACGGCTCGGCGCCTGCCATCGGGCCCGAGACGAGAATGGCGTCGGCGAGGCTCGAGACGCCGACCGAGCGGGCGGTCGCGGCGATGTCGCGCGTCCCCAGCGTCGACGCGAACTCAGGCGTGATGTTCATGAAGACCGCCACGTTCTGCGCGTGCAAGTCGCGGCGACGGCGCAGCAAGTGCCCCGCATCCGGCGCCCAGAGTCCCATGTCTGATTCGTAGACGCCGGTCGCAACCTCCCTGATGAAGGATGCCCCGGTCGCAACTGCGACCGACAGGGCCGCCTCCGCATCCCAGAGGTAGTCGACGCCGAAGGGCAGATCCGGCGGCGCGACCTCCGCGACGACGCGTGCCATCATCGCGACGCCTTCGAGCGACGCCCTCAGCTGATACGGCCGGTCGCCCTCGTTGCAGAACAGCACGGCGTCGAAGCCCGGGCGCGTCAGGATCTCGACGTCGCGACGGACGGCTTCGACGATCGCGTCGGGTCCGCCGACCTCGTCGTACAACGGTGTGCCCGGAAGCGGAGGGAGATGCGCCATCGCGACGACGGGCTTGTCGACCGCGAACACGGCCCTCAGATCAACGGCCGACATGACGGGATGAATCTAACCGCGAGGCCGCCTCTCCAGGCAGGGCTGCCTGAGGCCGATACCTCCCCTGTGACCCTCCGGGCTCTGACCGGCCGCGGCCCACTCCGCGGACGCCCAGCGCTGATCCTGCTCTCGCTCGCCGGCCTGGGCATCACCCTGGGCACGGCCTTCGTCGCGAGCGATCCGCAGACGGTCGGGCCCTCGCTGCTCCTGCCGTGGATTGCTCTGTTGGCTTTCGAGGCCGGTCCCGTCGCAGGCCTCTCCGCGACGGTGATTTCCCTCGCGCTCTACTTCGCTTTCGCCTCCGAAGACGGATTGGTCGTCACTCCCACGGTCGTCCTGAGCCGCCTGGCGGCTTTCCTGCTCATCGGCTTTGGCGTCGGATTCGCCGGGAGGAAACTGCACGAGAGCGAGCGTCGAAGCCGACGGCTCGTCGAGGAACTGCCGCTCGTGATGTACATCGAGGACGACAGCGGCCTGACGTACATCAGCCCGCAGATCGAGCCCTTACTCGGGTATGCCGCAGCCGCATGGCTCGCAGAGCCCGGCCTTTGGCGCCGCGCCCTGCATCCCCAAGACCGCGAACGTGTCCTCGCCGCCTACTCCGCAGCGGTTGCCGCACGTGCGCCGTTCGAGTGCGACTACCGCCTTGTGGGCCCCGACGGGCGAACCGTGTGGGTCCGCGACTCGTCCACCTGCAGCGGCGACGGGAACCATGCGTACCGGCAGGGATTCATTGTCGACGTCACCCAGCAGAAGGAAAGTGAGGCAAAGCTCAAGCGCAACGCCACGCTGATGCGCGGCTTGATCGACGGTACGGTCGACGGGATTGCACTCACCGACCGGGAGGGGCACATCGCGATTGCGAACCGGCCGCTGCTCCGCTTTGCTGCGGAGCTCGGGATTCCCGCCGAGGGTCGCATCCACGAGCGGCTCCTTGCCATCGCCGACTCCATGGTCGATCGGGAGCGCTACGCCGCTCGAATGCGCGAGCTCGCCGCGCACCCGGAAACGGAGAGCTTCGACGAATTCGAAGTGCGCGGGTCCGAGCGGGTGTTCCAGGGCTTCACCAGAGCCGTCATCGGCGGCGACGGTGAATACCTCGGAAGGGTTTGGACCTTGCGTGAGGTCACCGAGACACGGCAGATCGATCGCATCAAGGACGCCCTCGTCGCGAACGTCTCCCACGAGTTGCGGACGCCTCTCACGTCGATCATCGGCTATCTCGAGCTGATGGGGAGCGGCGACCCGCCGCTGGGTGACGAGGATGCCCGTTTCCTGGAGGTTGTCCGGCGAAATGTTGCGCGGCTCCAGCACATGGTCGAGGAGCTGCTCTTCGTCGGACGCGTCGATGCCGAGGGCCTCTCGCTCGATCGCGACGAAGTGGACATCAGCGAGCTCGCCCGCAACGCAATCCGATCCGCTCTACCGGTCGCTCAGGCGCAAGGCCTCACGCTCGAATTCGAGGAGCACGGCGCGGCTCATGCACATGCGGACTCCAAGCGAATCGCCCAAGTCTTCGACAACCTGATTTCGAACGCGATCAAGTTCACACCGTCCGGGGGGAGCGTCGAGGTTTCCGTCTCGTCTGACGAGAGCGCCATCGTCGCAAGCGTCTCCGACACGGGATGTGGCATTCCGCAGTCCGAGCAGTCGCGGCTCTTCGAGCGATTCTTTCGCAGCAGCGCGACCAGAAATCTCCCCGGCACCGGCCTCGGCTTGACGATCGTGCGAGCGATCGTCGAAGGTCACGGCGGCTCGATCACCTTCGAGAGCACCGAAGCCCGAGGCACGACGTTCACCTTCTCGCTCCCGCTGCACTCAGCTGCAATGCCACAGGCGCGGGAGCCTGCAGGAAGAGCGCTTAGCTGGTCCTAGGCGCCGGCCTGCACGCGGCTTTTCCTCTTACGGGGCCTGATCTCGCGGCGCCTTGAACTCTTCGAGCTCATCCTCTGCGGCTTGGGCTCCCTCGGCTCCAGCGAACGGACCGCGCCGGTCTCGCTCGAGCTCCACGCCGCCACGATCGGGAATGCCGTACTCCTCTCGCTGTGCGGCTTCATCGTCCACCCCTGCGGACGAAAAGAGCCTGCGAATCCAGCTGCCGAAGCTCACAAGCAACATCTTAGGCCGCGTCCCGAAGCCTTTCGAGCCCGTCGAGGATCAGGTCGAGGCCGAGCTCGAAGGCGCTCTCGGCGTCGTGGCGGGGCTCCATGTGCTGCCTGACGTGCTCGGCGAAGTGCGGATACTCCTCGGCCGGAAGCTGCCGGAGGAAGGTTGCCGCCACGTCCCCGAGCTCTTCCATGGCGACCGAGCGGTAGTTCAGCACCTGGAGCGTGTATCCGAGGACGTAGCTCTGGAGGATGTGGTACGCGTGATAGGTCAGGTCCTTCGAGAAGCCTGCGTCTCGGAGGCTTCCGAGCACCGCGTCGAAGTGCCGCACGCGCGCGGCACCGGGCATCTGGCGCATCCAAAGGCTGCCCGCCCACGGGTGGCGCAGAAGCGTCTCGTGGGCCGAGGTCGCGATGGTCCGGATCGCCGTCTTCCAGTCGGCGTCGCCTGACGGCACGGCTATCTCGCCCGCAACGGCGTCGACCATCCCGTCGAGGACCTCGTCCTTGTTGGCCACGTGGTTGTAGAGCGACATCGCCTCGACCCCGAGCTCCTGCGCGAGCTTGCGCATGCTGAGCGCCGCGATCCCCTCCTTGTCGGCCAGAGCGAGCGCAGCGTCCAACACACGCTCCCTGCTCAAGGGCGTGCGCTTCGCGCGCGCTTGGGTTCGTCGAGCCATCACTTCTCCGCTTGACAGACTTACGCCGTACGTATAGCGTCGCTTCAGAAGCTTACACCGTACGTAGGAGGCGCAAACGTGGAGGCATCGACAACCCCCCGCCAAAGCACCACGACCGGAACAACTCGGACGAACACGATGAAGGCGATCGTCCACGAGCGGTACGGCCGGCCCGACGGGCTCGAGCTCCGTGACGTCGACATGCCCGTCATCGGGGACGATCAGGTGCTGATACGCGTGCACGCGTCATCCGTCAATCCAGCCGAGTGGTACGAGGTGACGGGCATGTACGTCGCGCGACCTTCAACAGGGTTGCTGAAACCCAAGCGCGAGCTGCTTGGAGCCGATCTGGCAGGGCGGGTGGAGGCAGTCGGCAGGGACGTCGAGGACTTTCGACCCGGTGACGAAGTGTTCGGCGTGGCGCCCGGCGCCTGGGCTGAATACGCGGCGGCCCGCGCTGTCCGCCTCGCGCCTAAACCGGCGAACGTGTCCTTCGAGGAAGCCGCGGCCGTACCCATCGCGGCGATCACTGCGCTCCAGGCCTTGCGCGACCACGGCGGCGTGCAGCCCGGCCAGAAGGTTTTGATCAACGGTGGGTCTGGAGGTGTCGGCACCTACGCCGTGCAGATCGCGAAGGTGCTCGGAGCAGACGTGACCGCGGTCTGCAGCACGCGGAACGTCGAGCAGGCACGCGCCCTCGGGGCGGACCGCGTCGTCGACTACACGCAGGAGGACTTCACGCGACGCAGCGAGCGCCACGACCTGATGCTCGACATCGCGGGGAGCCGCTCGTTCTCGAAGTGCAGGCGCGTACTGACGCCCACGGCAACCATCATGTTGGTGGGCGGGCGGATGACGTATCGAGGGTTCGGGCCTATACCCCACCTCGCCGGAATGTTCTTGGCGTCACGATTCCGGAGTCAAAAGGTGAAGTTCTTCGTCGCGAAGATCACCAAAGACGACCTCGTGTTCCTGGCAGACCTGCTGCAGGCCGGCAAGGTGACCTCCGTCATCGACAGACGCTACGAGCTCGGTGAAGTCCCGGACGCCCTCGCCTACCTCGGCGAAACACACGCGAGAGGGAAAGTCGTCATCACTCTTTGACGCCGCAGTCGGCGCTTGCTGATCCAAAGGCTGGGGTCTGACCCCCGTGGGTCAGACCCCAGCAGTTCGGTCACTCCCGTGTCTGTTCAGGCGACGGCTACGCCGGTCAGAGCTGCGGGGTCTCACTCGCCAGCATGGGGCCCAGCTCGTTTCGCGAGTCGAGCTGCAGCTTGCGGAAGATGCTCGTGAGATGACCCTCGACCGTGCGTGTCGTGACGAAGAGTGTCTGGGCAATCTCGCGGTTCGTCAGGCCCCGGCCGGCGAGCTCCGCGATCCGCAGCTCGCTGGCTGTCAACGACTCGAGACCGGTCAGGACTACCCGGCGCGGGCGCGCGCCTGTGGCGCGAAGCTCGGTCTCCGCCTGTGCGGCGAGCCGGCCTGCGCCCGCCCGGTGGGCCGCGTCGAGTGCTTCGCGTAGCAGCTCTCGGGCTTCGGTCCGCCGGTTGCGCCGCCGCAGCATCGCGCCGAGGTCGGCGTGCGCTCGCGCTCTCTCCAACCGGGCGTCACACTGGTCGAAGGCGTCGATGGCCTCGCGCAGCAGGAGCTCGCCACGCTTGCCGCCGTTCACGATGCCGGCCGCACGCTTAGCCACGCCGAGCGCGCGCGGGGCACCGAACGCTTGGGCAAGCTCGAGCTCCTCTGCGGCCAAGCGTCCCGCCGCCTCGCGATCGCCGAGCGCGAGCTGGGCGAGTGCGGCCTCCGACCGCCAGGGGAGGTAACTCGGAGAGATGACCATCGCTCGCGTCAGGTCTGCTCCAACGCCCAGGAAGTCCTCGAGCCCTTCGGCGATTCGTCCCTGCGCGACCCGGAGCCCTCCGCGAGAGAGGCGAAGAATTGCGGCCGCGACGAACCCGGTATCGGCTTCGGAATCAAGCGGCGCGAGCGCCTGCTCCGCCTGGTCGAGCTTCCCCTGGTCGACGAGTGCCTTGATCAGCACCCCGCCGTTCAGCGCGCGGGATATGGGTGGAGCCGGGAGCTCGGTCGCAGCCAACGCTGTCTGGGCGTCTCCTTCGGCGGCGCCGGGATCGCCGCGTCGGAGCGCGAGCCAGCCGCGGCTCGCCAAGCAAACCGCGAGCCGGCCCCCGTCGCCGGTCACGCGTGCCTCTGCGATCGACGCGTCGAGCAACGGCTGCACCTGTGCATAGCGCTCTGCCCAGAGCAAGGAGAGCGTCGCCCGCGCAAACGTTGCCGACGAGAAAGCCGGCTGCCCATCCCAGCCTGGCTTCATGCTCTCTTCCGCAAGAAGCGCCCGGGTCGCCAGAGCGGCGCCCACCTCGGCGGGCTCGTTGCCGAGGACGGAGATGAACGCAGCGACGCCGAGCAGCCCGCCCGGCGCTTCGTGATCGCGGGCGGCAAGCTCGCGCAAGGCCTTGCGACGGGAGGCCATCGACGGCGCCGTAGCGCGGTCGTTCAACCCGGCGACGACGGCTCCGGCCTCCAACTCCTGCGCGAGCCGGAGATCGGGGGTCTCGAGCGCAGACGCCGCCCGATCGAGAACCTCGACCGCTTCCTCATAGCGCTGGGCGCGGTTGAGCGCGCGCGCCAGTACCCGGGCTGCGCGCGCGCCCGCCTCGGAGTCGGGCGCGGCATCTACGGCGCTTCGCAGGTGCTCGGGCCAGCCCTCGAGGCCGGCTGTGGCCTCGGCGACTCCGAGCTCTAGCAACAGGAGCGATCGGTCACCCATCGGCGGCGGCTCGTCCAGCGCGCGGCGCAGGAAGACGCTTGCCGAGTCCGGAGCGCCGTTGCGAACGGCCGCACGCGCGGCCTCGAGGAGACGGTCCACGACCCAGCCGTCGGCGGCCGGCTCGGTGGCTAGCAGGTGCTTCGCAACCCGCTCGTTCACGCCCAGTTGCTCGGCGAGGAGTCGCGCGGCACGGCTGTGAGCTTGGGCACGTTCCGCGCTGGTCAGGTCTGTGTAGATGCCGCTGCGAACGATTGGGTGCATAAAGGTGAGCGGCCGGCCGGCCTCGAGGATCCCGGCCGTGGCGAGCAGTTCGGCTGCGTCTGCAGCCTCGGCCTCGTCGAGAGCCGCGAGTCGGGACGCTTGGAGCAAGTCGCCCTGCTCGAGCACCGCCAACGCTCGGGCCAACCGGCCCGCATGCTCCGGCAGGCGGCGGAGCCGGAGCCGAATGGAGCGCCCGACCGATCGTCCACCGATTTTCTCGACGTGACGCGACGCCTCTGCGGTCGGAGCGATCCGTCCTTCGCTCAGTGCCTCCAAGAGCTCGCGCATCAGGAACGGCAGGCCTCGCGTGGCACGCAGGCAGGCTTCGACGAAGACCGGCTCCGGAGCCTCACCGAGCCTCGACTCCACAAGCTGGGCAACTGCTGCTTGCGTCAGCGGAGGCAGGCGGATCACTTCGGCGGACGGATCGGTCGTCACCGTCGCGAGCAACTGGGCATCAGTGCCCGCCTCGCGAGTGCGGGTCGCCAGGACGAGGGCGACGTTCAGCTCTTCGAGCCGCGTGAGCAGGAAGGCGAGATAGCGCAGAGACGGGGCATCTGCCCAGTGCGCGTCGTCGACGATTAGGCAAAGGGAATCCGCCGTGGACAGGTTCGCGCACAACCAGTAGAGGCCGTGGAGGATCGCGAACGACGTGTCGACGTCCGCTGGAGGCGAGCCGTCCGCTGTCGGAGTATCCAAGAGCCCGAGCAGACCGGCTCCCGAACCCGAAGCCGCTTGCAGCAAGTCGGCGCGCTCGGGCCCCGACACGTCGGCCAACGCCGGCTCGAAGAGTTGACGCACAATGCCGAAGGCGAAGTCGCTCTCCAGCTCGGTACCCCGCGACCGCAGCACACGCATCCCGCCGCTTGCCGCGGCGGTCCGCACCGCTGCAAGCAGCGCCGTCTTACCAATCCCGGCGGGCCCTTCGAGCACGACGAACGACCCGCGCCCCTCCCGCGCCTCGGCGAGCGCCCGCTCGATCCGCGCCAGCTCTTCCTGCCGTTCGAGCAGCAATTCCTCGACCGGCGCCGCCCCTGCGCCAGCCACGCGACGTGGCAGCGTAGCCCTGACGGGCGGGGCGGCCATAACCGGGGGAGTCAATGTATTTCGCCCAACGCAACCGCTACAACGACGACGCGGCGTCTGGCAATCCTGGAAAGCAGATATCCGATCGTCGTGATTGGCCGGAAAGTCAGGGGGTCGCCACGGTGCGAAGGGGCGTCGTCGGTCTCGACCATGGCCGGACCTACTCATCTGGAGGAGCATCTGATGACCACCACCTTCGACTCCGCGCTCGTCGCCGACCTCGCCCGACAGATCTCTGGATCCCTCCTCGGCCCGGAGGACGCGGGCTACGACGCGGCTCGTGCCGTACACAACGGTCTCATCGATCGCAGACCCGCTCTGATCGTCCGCTGCCAACGACGAACGACGTCGTTGCTGCGCTTGCTTTCGCGCGCAGGACAGGACTCGAGATCTCGATCCGCGGCGGCGGCCACAACGTGGCCGGCCGCGCGGTGACCGACGGCGGGGTGATGATCGATCTCGCCGAGATGAAGCGGATCGCGATCGCTCCCACTGCGACGGCCGAGGGCGGCGTCGTTTGGGGAGAGCTGAACGACGCTGCCGCCGAGCATGGACTTGCCGTGACCGGCGGCGCCGTCTCCGGGACAGGTATCGCGGGCTACACCCTTGGCGGGGGCCTCGGCTGGCTGATGTCTAAGTACGGGCTGGCCGCGGACAACCTGCTCGCGGTCGAACTCGTCACGGCCGAGGGCGACATACTCCACGTCGACGCCGCCTCGCACGCGGATCTCTTCTGGGCGCTTCGGGGCGGCGGCGGGAACTTCGGCGTCGCGACGTCGTTTACGTATCGCCTCCATCCAGTCCAAACGGTCGCGGGTGGACTGATCGCCCATCCGATCGACGCCGGGCCCGACCTGCTGCGTTTCTACCGCGAGGCGGTCGCTGACGCCCCGGACGATCTGACCGTCTTCGCCGGCCTGGTGCGCGCACCGGACGGCTAGGGCACGAAGCTCTCGGCGCTGGTCGTCTTCCACACCGGAGACGCGGCGGAGGCGGAGCGGGACCTCGAGCCGCTGAAGATGTGGGGGTCGCCGCTGGCGGTCGAGGTCGGCCCGATGCCGGTGATGAACACGCTTCTCGACGCAGGCTACCCGCCCGGATCACGCAACTACTGGCTGTCGAGCTTTACGCGCGGTCTTCCCGACGAGCTGATCGATGTCGCCGTCGAGCGGTTCGCCACCGTTCCGTCACCGCTGACGGCGATTCTGCTCGAGCACTTCCACGGCGCGGTGACGCGCGTCGGGGCGGCCGAGACCGCGGTGCCGCACCGCGACCAGGGCTGGAATCTTCTCCTCCCCTCGGTCTGGACCGACCCGGCCGACACCCAGGCGAACATCGCCTGGACTCACGACACGTTCGCAGCGATGCGACCTCATTTCGGCAGCGGCCGCTGGCTCAACTACCTCGGCGACGATCAGGCGGAGGACGCCATCCGCGCAGCTTACGGCCCGAACTACGAGCGGCTCCGCGAGGTCAAACGGCGGTACGACCCGAACAACGTCTTTCACCTCAACCACAACATCGCGCCGTAGGCCGTCGACCAAAGTCCGGGGGGTCTCCACGGTGCGAGTCACGGACCCCGCCTTCGAGGATCGGACCGGTCCGATCCCGGGCTCGATCGCGAGCTCATTACCGAAGGAGGCACATGACATGCGCAGGATGACTCACACGCCGTCTCTGCTGGTGGCCGTCGCAATCGCTGCCGCAGCCCTCGCTGCGACGGGCAGCGGCTCGGCCGCCACAGCCAAGACCGTCAACGGCACCGTTGGCCCTGGCTTCACGATCACGCTGGTCATGCAGGGCAAGAACGTGACGAAGCTGAAAGCCGGGAAGGCGTACCGCTTCGTGATCAGCGACCGCTCGAGCATTCACGACTTCCACCTGAGCGGACCCGGCGTCAACAGGGTTCTCACGAGCGTGGAATTCACAGGAACGAAGAGCTTCGTCCTGAAGCTGAAGAAGGGAAGCTACCGCTTCGTCTGCGACCCGCACGCCGGGATGATGCACGGCCGCTTTCTGGGCGCCTGAGACTCAGCGACTGAGGGGCGAGGCGTCGGTCTCGCCCCTCAGATGTATCAAAGACAGGGGGGTCGCCACGGTGCGAATGCGCATCCGCCGTCTCCACGATCGCAGGACAACCTCATCCCCGAGCCGCACATGGCTCACTCGAAAGGAGACGGAACAGATGAAGCACCTCAATCGACGAAGGGCGTCGCGCACCGTATGGCTGGTGACGCTGGCCGCCGCCGCGGCGGGAATCGTTGCCGGAGCGGCGCAAGGTTCGTATCACCCGAAGTTCCAGAAGCCGAAGCTCAATAAGGGCGTGCTGAGCATCAAGGGCACCAAGGCGAGTGACAAGATCGCGCTTCGCCTGCAGGCCGGCGAGCCCGGCACGCTTCAGGTCGACGTCGGTGACAACGGCTCGGCCGACTTCTACTTCCAGCGCAACGCAATCGCGAAGATCGCCGTTGATTCTCGGGGCGGCAGTGACCTCGTGCGCATCGACGAAAGCAACGGCTCCTTCACCGACACCAGCCCGACGACGATCGAAGGTGGAGACGGAAACGACAACCTCGCCGGCGGGAAAGGCATCGAAAGGCTCCTCGGCGGGCGCGGGAACGACTCGATCGATGGCAACGGCGGCAACGACCTGGCGTTGCTTGGCCCCGGCAACGACATCTTCGTCTGGGATCCCGGCGACGGCAGCGATACTGTCGAAGGCCAGGGAGGCGCCGACGCGATGGTCTTCAACGGCGCCAGCGTTTCCGAGCAGGTCGATCTGTCGTCGAACGGAAACCGACTCAAGTTCTTCCGCGTCCAGGCCAACATCACGATGGACACCGCGGGCGTCGAGCGCGTGGACTTCAACGCTCTCGGCGGTGCCGACCTCGTCACCGTCAACGACCTCAGCGGCACCGATGTCAGCAGCGTGAACGTCGACCTCGCAGGCACCCTCGGCGGCGCCGCGGGCGACGGCGCGGCCGACCGCGTCGTCGTCAACGCCACCAACGGCAACGACACGATCGACGTCAGCGGGGACGCAGAGGTTGCGAAGGTGAGCGGTCTTGCTGCCACAACTCGTGTCCTTCATTCGGAGGTCGCGAACGACCGCCTCGAGATCAACACCCTCGCAGGCACAGACACTGTCAGCTCTGCGGGTTTGGCTGCCGGTGCGATCAAGCTCTTCCTGGACGGCGTCCTCGTCGCGTAGGGGAGGACTCGGATCCGAAGAGAACGTGCGGGGCCTCCACCTCTTGGGGGCCCCGCCGACCCGTAGGCGAAAGGATTGTCACGAAGCTCGAGGACACAGAGGGGAATGCGCCGACTCGAGAGCTCGCCCAGCGACTGAGCGGTGCGGACGAGGTTCTCCTTCTTTGGCGCCCGGAGAGCGATCGAGTGGAGCTTTCCGTTCGCGAGGTGGTAACGGGATCGGGCTTTCACCTCGAGGTCGCACCAGGAGAGGCAATCGACGCCTTCTACCATCCGTACGCCTACGCGGCCGCAGCGCGTAGGGCTTGACTGGAACAGGTCGACTTGCCAACACTGTCTGTCGACTCTGGCTGCGGATGTGGTTGCGAGACCTCGACGGGGAGGTCACGTGCTCATGAGAACGCGTAGAGGAGCGTCGTTGCGCGCGCTGTTGCTGTGCGCCGCCGTACTGGGACTCTTGGGGGCGCCGGTCGCTCGACCGCGAGCACGACGCCGCAGTGCAGCACTCTGGATCCGACCGGCCGGGAGTTCTGCGTCACGATTGAGGACCAGGAAGGCGTCTCTCCTTCCGGGTTCTCCTCGCCGCAGTTCGGGCAGGTGATCACCACACGAGTGTGGCAGCGTTGCGCGCGAAGGTCGAGTGCCCGAGCTCTAGGATGGCTCCGATGCGGCTCCGCAAGAACGCGAAGCTCGCCTTCATCAAAGGCGTCCCGCTCTTCGCCCTTTGCACCAAGAGGGAGCTCGAGGCGATCGCTGCAGAGGCAACGGAGCTCACTGTCCGGGCGGCCGAGTCCTGACCACCCAGGGCGACCGCGGCCGCGAATTCATGGTCATCGCCGAGGGAAGCGCCGAGTTGAGGAAGAACGGCCGCCTTGTCGCCCGGCTCGGGCCAGGCGACTTCGTGGGCGAGATTGCCTTGATTACCGGCGGCCCACGTGTCGCGACGGTCACCACCACGTCAGAGACGACCATTCTCCTCCTGAGCGACCGGGCCTTCGACCGGATGATGAAAGCGATGCCTTCAGTCCAGGCGAAGGTGCTGAACGCCCTCGCCGACCGGCTTCACGCCGAGGCGTTGTAAGACTTGTAACGGTCTCAGCCCTCCCGCGACTGATACGCCATACCGGAGAAGAAGTCAGGTCTCCTGCGCCGCCTCTTCCGGTGGCTAGTGTCCCGAGGCCGACCTGAAAACTCGTCGGCGGCGGAGCTAGGCTCGATCAGTGGAGTTTCGGATCCTGGGGCCGCTCGAGGTGCGCGACGGGGAGCGCGTTCTTCCACTCGGCGGAGCTCGACGCCGTGCAGTCCTCGGCCTCCTGCTCCTCGACGCGAACCGCGTCGTCTCGGTCGACGGGCTCGTCGACGGCGTCTGGGGCAACTCCCCGCCGGCTTCGGCTCAGGCGTCGCTTCAGAACCACATCTCGCGCCTGCGTGAAGAGCTCGGCGACCGTCTGGCGACACGTGCGCCCGGGTACGTGCTCCGAGTTGCGCCTGATGAGCTCGACTTCGACCGCTTCCGGCGGCTGGTCGAGGAGGCGGACGGCGCGGACGCAGCGCTCGCGGCGGAGCGCCTGCGCGAGGCGCTGTCGCTCTGGCGAGGGCCACCTCTGGCGGATCTCGCCGGGGAGCCGGCCGGTCTGGCCGCGGCGCACCTCGGCGAGCTTCGGCTGGCGGCGCTCCAGGACCGCATTGAGGCAGACCTCGCGCTCGGGCGCCACGCGGCGCTCCTGCCCGAGCTCGAAGAGCTCGTGCGGCGGGAGCCGTACCGGGAGCGACTCCGACGGCAGCTGATCCTTGCCCTCCACCGCTCCGGCCGGCAGGCCGACGCGCTCGAGGCGTACACCGCTGCGCGGCGCGTCCTGGTCGACGAGCTCGGAACGGAGCCCGGACGCGAGCTCCAAGAGCTGCACCGGTCCGTCCTCCGCCAGGATCCGGCTCTCGAGGTCCCGGCCGGTCCCGCCCTTGCGCCTGTCGCGCGTATGCGCGCCGAGGAGCGGAGGACGGTCACGGTGCTTGCCGCGGACGTGCTGCCCGACGCCTCGCCGGAGGACCCGGAAGCGCGGCGTGCCGCGCTGCGCGAGCGGAGCGGCGCCGCCGAGCGCGCGCTGGAGAGCCACGGCGCTGCGGTGCAGGTGCTCGGAAGCGGCGGGGTGCTCGGCGTCTTCGGCGTCCCGACCGCGCGGGACGACGACTCGCTGCGCGCGGTGCGCGCCGCGCTCGCGCTCCGCACCGCCGAGCTCGCGAAACGGATCGGGGTCGCGACAGGCGAAGTTGTGACGGGCGATCCCTTCGTCGCCGGAGCCCCTGTCGACCAAGCGCTGAGCCTGCGCGACACCGCCTTCCCCGGCGAAGTGCTCGCCGAAGCGCGCACGTGGCGACTCGTCCGCCATGCGGTCGAGGCGTCTCGCCGGAACGGCGGCTGGGCGATCGACTCGGTCGATCCAGACGCCGCGCCGCTCGCGCTGCACCTCGAGACTCCGCTCGTCGGCCGCGCGCGGGAGCTCGAGCAAATCACCGACGACTTCGCGCGCGCCGCGGGCGAGGGCCGAACACACCTCGTCACGATCTTCGGAGCCCCGGGTATCGGGAAGACGCGCCTCGCGATCGAGTGCGCACAGCACCTGCGTGACACGGCGACGTCGGTCTTCGGCCGGTGCCGCGCGGCCGCGCAGGAGTCCACGTATGCGCCACTCCGGGAGCTCCTGGAGGGGGTCGCCGAGGGCGATCTCATGGAGTGGATCCGGGACCGCCTCGCGCCGGCCGCGGACGGCACGCAACTCGGCGCCTGGCTCGCCGCCGCCATGGGCCTCGGAACGGAGCCGGGACGGCCGGAGGAAACGGCCTGGGCAGCGCGGCGTCTCCTGGCGGGGCTGGCCCAGGACCGGCCGCTGCTGGTCGTCCTCGACGACGTGCACTGGGCCGCGCCTACGTTCCTCGACCTCGTCGAGTCGCTCGTCGAGCTGTCCCGCGCGCCGGTGCTCGTGCTCTGCCTCACTCGCCCCGACCTCGTGGACGTGCGGCCGCAATGGGGTGGCGGCCGGCTGAGCAGCTCGTCGGTGCTGCTCGACGCGCTGACCGAAGAGGAATCCGACGCGCTGCTCGACCGGCTCGCCGGCGACGGAAGGCTCGATTTCGCCGCGCGCGAACGAATTCTCGCCGTCGCGGAGGGAAACCCGCTCTTCATCGAGCAGCTGCTCGCGACTTCGCTCGAGGGCCACGCCGAGGCGGTGCCGGACTCGATCCAAACGCTCCTCGCCGCGCGTCTCGACCGGTTGGACGACCGGGACCGCGCGGCGGCACAGGCCGCCTCAGTCTGCGGAACGTCGTTCACGACGGAGGAGGTCGCGGAGCTCCTGGAGGCAGATCCCTCGGAGTCACTGCTGACGCTCGTCCGCCGGGAGCTCGTCCGGCCGGGCGAGGCCGACGATCCCGGCGGCGCGGGCTGGTCGTTCCGGCATGGCCTGATCCGTGACGTCGCGTACGGCAGCCTGACGAAACGGCGGCGCGCCGAGCTACACGAGCGGCTCGCCCGGCGCGCGAGCGAACGTGGCCGCGACGTCGATCTCGCCGCCGGTTACCACCTCGACCAAGCGGTGCGCGCCAGGCGCGAGTCGGGAGAGCACGGCGCCGCCGTCGACCGGCTCGCCGCTCGGGCCGCCGACCACCTCGGCCGTGCGGGCGTCGCCGCGTTCCAGCGCGAGGACGCGGTCGCGGCGGCGTCGCTACTCGGCCGCGCGAACGCCCTTCTCCCTCGCCCGGCACCCGAGCGGATCGAACTACTGCCGAAGCTCGCCGCGGCGTTGGCCTATCGCGGCGAGGTCGCTGCCGGCCGGGAGCTGTTCGCCGAAGCGCACACCCTCGCCGTCGAGCTCGGCGACGCCCGGCTGGCGGCGCGGGCGACGCTCGCGGCCGACTTCGCGCTGCTGTGGACCGAAGCCGCCGTGCCGCCGGAGCGGATCCTCTGCGACATCGAGGATGCCGTGCCCGTGCTCAAGCGGGCGGGCGACTACGAGGGCCTCGCCATGGCCGAGGCGCTGCGGTTCCACGCCCTCGATCGGGTCGGGTCTTCCGGCGTGGTGGCGCAGTTCCCGGCCGTCCTGGCGTACGCCCGCCGGGCGAACGCGCACTACCTCGAGCACCACGTGATGGATTGGATCTGCATCACGCTGCCCCGCGGCAGCCTGCCCGTCGAGGACGCCATCGCACGCGCGACTGACATCCGCGACGCCTCCACCTCGACGCACGTGCGGGCATCCGCGATCGGCGCCCTCGGCCTGCTCCGCGCCATGACGGGCGAGTTCGACGAGGCGCGGGCATTCGTCGAGGAGGTTCGCATAACGCTCCGGGAACTCGGGCTGTGGCAGGCGGCAGCGGCACACTCGATCGCCATGGCCGAGGTGGAGACGATGGCGGGCGACGAGGCGGCGGCCGAGCGCATCCTCCGAGCGGGGTACGAGGCGGTGACAGCGCTCGGTGACCGGCACTCGGCGATGAACGTCGCCTGGCGCCTCGGCCTCGTGCTCGCGCATCAGGGCAAGGACGACGAGGCGGAGGCCTTCGCCCGTGTCGCCGAGCACGGGCAGCCGCGCACGCTGTGGGTCGACGTCTGGTGGCGCGTCGTACTCGCGCTTGTCGAGGCGCACCGCGGCGCCGGGGCGCGTGCCCGCCAACTCGTCGAGGATGCGCGGGAGCGGATGGCCTCGGTGGAGGAGAGCGGGATGCAGGCCGATGCGCTGCTCGAGTCGGCGGACGCGCTGCGCGTCGCCGGACATGACGACGAGGCGGCGAGACTCGTCTCCGAGGCGGCCGGGATCGCCGAGCGGCTCGGCTACATCGTCGCGCGCCGCCGGGCTGAGCAGGCTCAGCGAACGCTGACGGCGTAGGCGATCGGGCTCTGGCCGCCGTTGGAGATGACGAGGAGCGGGTTGGCGAGGCGCGGGTTGCGGAGCAACGCGGCCGGGACAGCGAAGATGAGCCTGCTCCCCCGTTCGGTCACGCGCGGCACCAGGTATCCGGTCCGCGGCGCCCAACCCGGCACGTCGTTTTCGAGCTCGTAGGCAAGCGTCGCCGCGGCGCCGGCCCGTCCGCGCGGGAACGTCACGATGAGCGAGTGGCCTCTCGCCCGCGGCAGCGCGGGACGCAGGTAGTGGATCGAGAGCGGAGTGGCGCCCGCGTGGTAGACGGCGCCGGGGCGGACGACCGCGGCCGGCTCGATCGCGTCGGCGTGCTCGGCGGCGGCCGAAAGCGCGAAAGCGTGGAAGGCCGGTGCGAACGGCCTGCCGCTGACTCGCGTGTACATCGATCGGACCGTGCGCTCACCCTCCCCGACGATCGGCCGCGTCGCCAGCCGCGTGAGCAGTGCCGGCAGGAAGCCAGGCTCCTGCGTGTCGAAATACCGCCAGAAGAGCTGCGCGCCGTAGCTCTGGCTCGTCAGGCCTCGATCTGCGCTGGAGAACCATTCGCGAAGCTGGATCGTCTCGACGATGTCGTCGAGCTCGGGATTCGCACGGCCCTCGAGCGCGGCAGCCGTGCCCTCGAGGATCCAGGTCGGGATCGGGGGATCGGCCTCAGGGCCGAAGTACGCGAACTGGACGAGGTGGAACAGCTCGTGGGCGACCGTCGCGTAGACGCTGGCGAAGCTCCGCCCCGTGCTCGGGTCGAGGTTGTTGGCGATCACGACGAAGGCGCCGCCCTCGGCCCGGCTGGACGGGAAGGCCACGCCCAGCGTCCCGGGCGAGAAGCGTGAGACGTACAGATCGGGCCGGCCATCGGGGCCGGCGCTGTCGCGGAGGGGCATGCGGAAGCCACGCCGCTGGTAGTAGGCCAGAGCGCGATCAGCCGCCTCGCCGACACGCTCGACGTAGTCCGGAACGGCATCGAGGTCATCGTCGTTCAGCGGCGGAGCGTTGATCCCGACGACGACGTAGTGGACGACCACACGCCCGGACGAGTAGCTGCGCTCCGGCGACGCATAGTCGTTGTACAGCTGAAACTCGTTCGGCGCCATCGTCGTCTCCGGTGCCGGAACGTCGCTCGGCCGTGGCCGCTTCGCCCCCGCCGCTGCAGAGGCCACCGACAGGAACAGGAGACCTCCGAGCGCAACAACCGCGATCCGCTTCCGAGCGTTCATCTCGACCGCAAGCGTCGCGCCGGCCGCTAACACTGCTCCAACAGCCGGCTAACAGGGGCTCTAGTTGCGCTGCGTTTCGAGCATTCGGCACCTGAGCTGTTTGGCCCTGCTTCGATTCCCAGCGAGGGCACGCTGCGAAGGCCGGCCGAGACGCCCGTCGCCATCCGCCAACGCAGTACCAGCCCGTCAGCGTGCCCGCAGATACTCGACCAGGTCGGTCTTCTCCTGCGACGAGAGGCCGAGCTTGAAGCAGCTGTCGTAGTGATCGACCACCGCCCGCAACGTCGGGTATCGGCCGTCGTGGTAGAAGCCGCCCTTCAGCTTTGCGACGATCCCGCGCAGCGGGGTCGTGCGGTAGCGGAGGGTAGGCGAGCGGCTCGACTGGAAGTTGTCGATGCAGATCTCCTCAGCGGTGTGAAGATTCCAGCCGGAGTCGCTAAAGGCCGGCGGCATATGGCAGTTCGCGCACCGTCCTTTGCCATTGAAGATCGTCCTCCCGCGGCGTGCAACGGCAGGGTCGAATCGCGTGGCGTGCGGCACCGGCAGCGATAGCTGGTACAGGTGCAGCGCGCCGAGCTTCGGCGTGATCAGGTCGCGCCTGTTGCGGACGTGTGCGAATCCGGCACGCGCGGCGACGGGGAACTGGCCCGCGTTGCTGAGCCGGTCGTCGTCGAAGTTGCCGATTCCATGCATCTCGAGGTTGGCGACGAACGCGTTCCAGTAGGGAACCGAGCCCCAACCCGTGTAGGTGTGGAGATTGATTCCGTCGAGCCCGAAAGCGGCCGGAATCAACGTCGCTGCGGACTTGCCGTCCGGCCGGAATCCCTTCCCGTCGAGGAAGAGCTCGGCGTCGAACTTGCCGGGCCCCCAGCTGGTCAACACCTTCTTCACCGTCGCTTCGTCGACCTGCAACAGGTCGGTGATCGGTTTCTTGTTCGGCGCGAGGGCGACGATGGCGCCGACGTTGAGGTCGCGATTCGGCCAGCCATCGCGTCGGCGTCCAATCCCAGGCGCGAAAGAGTTGTCGACCGTCGAATGACAGGCAGCGCACGTGAGCCCGACCGACACGAGCCGATTCCCGCGGAAGAAGCCGCGCACGCCGACAACGGCGCTCAGCTTCAGCAGCGTCAGCGTCACTTTCGGATCGTCGAGATTGACCTTGCCCGCCTTGATCGCGCGAGCGATCGCCTTCGGGATCCGGGTGGAATCCACCTTCAGACCGACCGACAGCGCCGTCTTGGGGCTCACCCCCGGCCCGACGCCCCCGTTGTCGCGGCCTGCAAGCGCGCGGTGAAGTTGCAGCGCGCCGCCCCAGAACGCCTGGTCGCCAAAGGTGTCGAACCGAAAGACCTGGCGGCCGCGTATCACCGGCCTGGTTGACGACGCGGCCGCCACCACCTCGGACGGCTTCGCCGCCGACCTCCATACGCCCGCGACCGTGACGTTCACGACCACAATTGCGACGTAGAGGACGAGCGCTGCCCCAACCAAGACGAGCAACCTGCCGAGGATCTTTGTGATCACGTGCGCCAACCGCCTTCGTCGAGCAAGCGCCGATCGTAAGACCGCGGAAGCTCAGGGCCTTGTGATTGGCGTCACTCCGTGTGACGAGGATCACGTCCGCCGACTCGAGCGGTAAGAACTTTTAGACCTGATCGGTCGCGAAGACGGCTTCGGCCGGGCCAAGCAGACGGTAGGTGGAACCACTGCGAGCAACGAAGCCGAGGCCACGAAGCTCGTCGAGCGCGCGGGTTACCGTCTCTCGGGACGACCCGATCATCTCCGCGAGCAGCGCGTGGCTGACCGGGAAATCAATTCGAGTGCCGTCGCGTACGACATGTCCGTAACTGCGCCCAAGCTGAAGAAGCTTTCGCCGCACCCGGTCGAGATGCCGCGTCGGGGCGAAATTGGCAATCGCCTCTTGCTTGCGCACGAGCGTGGACGCCATGTGCCGCACCAGACCCTGGGCGACCGCCGGAATGCCCAGCAACTGATCGAGCACCTCTGCCGAGATCGTCGTCAGCATCGAACTGCCGAGCGCGAACAACGCCTCTTCCGACGCCGGTGGCACCAAGATATGTCCAGCGCCCGCCTCGCAGGTGATAACCGACCGCGATAGACCTGGAGGGCTCGCGCGCACCACGACAAACCCGTCCTCTACGACAAGCAGTGCCGCCGTCGAGAACGAAGCTGGCAAGTAAGACTTACCAGGCTCTAATTCAACGGTCGGCGCCCGAGCGAGGACCTCGGCGGCTCGGTCGGCCGAAGGAGTGTCCAGGCCGGCGAGCAGACGACTTCGGAGTTTTTCGGGCACTCAGCGTGAGTGTCGCCTCGGGCTCGATCCTTACCCTGCGCCGCAAGCAAGCGGGTAAGGATTCGCGGCCGGGCGACACCAAACAACCAGATGAGCGACTTCCACGTGATGATCGTCGGTGGCGGCCTCGCATCGGCGCGGGCGATTAAGAGCTATCGGGAGGCCGGCGGTGACGGCGCGATCGCTCTCGTCTCGAGCGACCGGACGATCCCCTATCACCGGCCGCCCCTCTCGAAGCGCTACCTGCGCGGCGAGGTCGAGCAAACCGATACGCACGTGGAGTCCGATGGCTTCTATGCGAGCAACGGCGTCGAGCTCCTACTCGAGACCGAGGTCGTCGGCGTCGACCCAAACGAGCGGAGCATCGCGACCCGTGACGGTCACGACTACCGCTTTCGAAAGCTCTTGCTCGCCACAGGTGCGGTTCCGCGTCAGCTCGACGTACCAGGCGCCGAGTTGCCGGGTGTGTTCACGTTACGCTCGCTCTCCGATTCAACCGCGATCCGCGAGGCTGCGGCTGAGACGCGCGACGCGGTCGTCGTCGGCAGCGGCTTCATCGGTATGGAAGTTGCAGCCTCGCTGACCGAGCTACGGCTCGACGTGACTCTGGTCAGCCGCGACGTCGATTTGTTTTCCCAGCTCGGGTCACCGGAGATCTCCGAGCGCCTGGTGACCCTCTACCTTGAACGTGGCGTCGATGTCGTCCGCGGCGACGAAGTGCGCGCCTTCCGCGGCCGCTCGCGTCTCGACACCATCGAGCTGCACTCCGGCCAGCCAATCGCCGCCGGCCTGGCCGTCGTCGGCGTCGGCGTCCAGCCGGCCGTCTCGTTCCTCGAAGGCAGCGGGATCGCCCTCGACAACGGGATCGTCGTCAACCAGAAGTACGAGACAAATGTGCCCGGCGTCTACGCCGCCGGCGACGTCGCCTCCTTCTTCGATCCGCTCTTCGGCCGGCGCCGGCGTATCGAGCACTGGTCGAACGCGAATTACCAGGGCGGCGACGTCGGCAGGATCCTCGCGGGCGGCGACGGTGGCTACGACACGGTCTCGACCTTCTTCACCGAATCGTTCGGACTGATGCTGAAGGTATTCGGCGACACCACCCGGCACGACGACCGCCTCACTCGCGGCTCGTTCGTCGACGGCAACGCGATCGCCTTCTACTTCGACAATGAGCGGCTCGTCGCGACGCTTCACACAGGCCAAGACGACGAAACCGAGAAGATGCTCAAACGACTGATCCGTTCCCGGGCGAAACCGCGCGACCTGAGCGCTCTCGCCGACCAGTCGGTCGCTCTCGACGACGCGTTTCAGGAAGCACGGCCTAAAGGGAATCTGCGAGCGGGTTAGCGAACCCAGAGCTGCGTCGATGAGCCCGATTCAGCTTGCCCGGCGGATCTCCGCCTCGACTGTTTCGTAGGCTCTCGAGGCCGGCGTCAGCTTGGTGAGCGCGAGCTTGAGCACGCTCTCGGATTGCTCGTAGCGTCCGTGGCGGCGATGGGCGAGTCCGAGGTTCGCGATGATCCGGCCTTCGTGCTCCTCTTCGCCGAGTTCGCGCAGGGTCGCCGCGGCTTCTTCGAAGAGCGCGGTTGCGCCGCTGTCGTCGCCGACATGGCTCAGGGCGAGCGCCAGATTGTTCTGCGTCAGCGCGACCGCACGGCGATCGTCGAGTCCATGAAGGATCTCCAGCGCGCGGCGGTGCAACTCGACCGCTTTTGCATAGTCGCCGTTTCGCCGGTGTCGCGTGCCCGATGCGTTGAGTCGAAGGGCCGCACGTTGAAGATCGATCGGCTGGGCCCTCTTCGACGGACGCTGACGCTGCATAAGCTCGGCGCCTTCGCGCATCCGCATGACCGTCGCGCTCGCGGACGTGGCCAAACCACGACGCGCGCGCGACGCGCGATCGGCACAGACCTTCGCGAGACGCGGACCTTGCACGCGCAGCCACGCAAAGAGAGACGACAGTCGGCGAAGGTGACTCAGGACGTTTCGAGCCTCGCCAAGGACGATCTTGGAGCGTCGGAGGACCGCGGCCGCGATCTTGCCACCTCTCGAGCGCACCCGTGGCCAGTAGCCGGGAAGCGCACGCGCCGCCGCGGCCCCGCCGACCAGGATCAAGACGAGGGCAGCGAAACCGACGACGACGATTCCCAACCCGACGGCCGTGAGCAGACCACTCATGAGCACCGCGAGCGCCGCACCCGCACCCAGGCGGCGCCGCGTTCGTCGGCCCTCGGCGGACCTGGCCCAAACCGGGCTCAAGCGCGTATTGATCCGGTCAGCTGATGGCATCAACCCTCCGATCGGAACCCAGCCAATTCGCGATCGCGCAAGTTCCTCCTCCCCGGCGAGACCGATCCCCAATGTCGACGGACCACCCATCTCGCACTACAGAGACGGGTGGTCCATCGGATACGTCGCGGCGTAGGACTAGCCGACCACCGCTACGTAGAACGCGTGATCCTCTCGCGCGGTTTCTCCCGGGTTATTCGTGATGACTTGCACGTGGTTCGTGTCGTTACTGACGGTGCAGACGCTCCCCTCGACCGTCCCGCCGCACGGACCAGCGCTGACTGTGCCGCGAAACTCTGCATCGCTCGCGCGGGCGGACGAGGCGATGATGAGCTTCCCTGCGACGGAACTTCCGAAGTCGAGAATGTATTGCCCTGGGCCTGGCTTGGCGGTCGCGGTGATGCCACCTGACTGGACAACGATGCTGCCGTTGGGCGAGACAAGCGCCCATTTCGCGGCGGGACCTGCCGGCCCGGCCGGGCCCGCCGGGCCTGCTGGCCCACGTGCGCCGGCTGGAAGCTGCCCGCTCCTGAAGTCGACTCGCAACAGCGAACCATTCCTCACCTGAGCCGTGCCGACGCTGTTCCGTGGAAGCGCCGCGACCGCGGCGATCCCCGTGCCACCGAGCGCGATAAACAACGCGGTGCAGGCAAGCACGGTCGCAGGCGAAAGCCGTTTGACTAAACGTCGCATACGCGACCCCCTCTAATTGGACTGGACGAAGCGTGTGTCTTCGGCTCGGGCGTGCTGACTCCTCTTGACCTGAGCCACCCGCGGCGGGAGAATCGCCGCGGCCTGTCTTTGCCATTGGGGGGAGCGCATTGACAAACGTGTCTGCGGTCGTCCAGTTCGCCCAGTCGAGGTCAGGCACCGTGTACTCACGTAGAGCTTGGGGCAAGCAGCAGCTTGCCCTTCCGAGGGGAGGTTTCGAATGATCGGCAGAGTTGCGCTGTCGATGGCGAGCGTCGCTTGCGCGCTGTCCGTTGCGGCTCCGGCGTCGGCAAGCGAGGTCAGCGTCGGCAGTCCGCCGGATAGGACGCCGCAGAATCATCAAAACGAACCGGCGGTGGCTATCGATGCGAACCATCCAAGTTTCGCTGTGGCGGGTTGGAATGATTTCGTCGACTGGGCTCGATGTCCGCAGGCAGATGCGACGCAATTCGGCACCTGCGCGGACCCGGCGGACGACGGCGTTGGTCTTTCGGCTGTGGCTTTTTCGTTCGACAGCGGCAATACGTGGATCCGGCCGGCGTATACCGGTTGGACAGCCGCGGACTGCGATCCGACGGCAGCCTGTAGTGCGCACGAGGGCACGATCCACACGCTGCCCTGGTATTACGAGAACACGCTCGTGTCTTCTGGCGATCCGGCGGTTGCGGTCGGGCCGATCGCGGTCAATGGAAGGTTCTCGTGGGAGAACGGGTCGCGTGTCTACTATGCGAATCTCGTCGGTGCGTGGCCGTCGGGCTTTGCGTTCCCGAACCCGGAGTTCCATGGCTTCCTTGGCGTCGGCGTGTCGCGTTTGGACAACCCGACACCGACGAACGTGCTCAACAAGGCGAGTTGGAAGCCGCCGGTGATCGTCAACACGCACACTGGCCAGACGGCGTTTGAGGACAAGGAGCAGATCTGGGCGGACAATGCCGCCTCGAGCCCGTTCTTCGGGCGGGTCTACATCTGTAATCCCGAGTTCCGCAGTGTCGGCCAGCACATCGGGCTTGGCGGAAATTTCCCGGCCCCGCTGACGGTCTCGGTTTCCACCGACGGCGGCGATACCTGGAGCACGAAGCAGATCACGCCGGCGGGAACGCCAGGGCTCGGTCCCAATTTGTGGGGGCTGAGCGGATGCACGATCCGAACCGACAGTCATGGCGTCGCCTACGTCTTCGCCGAGATGTTCGAGAACCCGACGCTTGTCGGGTTGCCGACGCACAGCTTCCACGTCGTGTTCAAGTCGACCGACGGAGGCAAGAGTTGGACGAGGTCTCAGATCGTCCGCCAGATCACCGACCCGTGTTTCTTCGTCGACCCGGTCTACGGCCGGTGCGT
>JBKPGW010000151.1:0-25584 GCA_046729555.1 Actinomycetota bacterium
CGGCCCCGGCCGTGCGGCGCTGCCTACCTCGCCGGGGTACTCCGACCGGCTGGGGTCAGACCCCTCCGGGGTAAGACCCCGGCTTACACCCACACCTGGGGTCTGACCCCTCCGGGGTCAGACCCCAGCCTTTGGTTGCACCGGCGTAATCAAGGGGTCGCCGCGCTCGAACGCGAGCACGTTGTCGACGACGATCCGCGTCATTGCCTCGCGGGTCTGACGCGTGCCGCTGCCCAGATGCGGCGTCAGCACGACGTTCGGGAGGGACAACAGCGGCTCCGGAACGTTCGGCTCGTGCGCGAAGACGTCGAGCCCGGCTCGGATCCGGCCGGCGACGAGCTCGGCGACCAAAGCGTCCTCGTCCACGATCTCGCCGCGGGCGGTGTTGACGAGACACGCGCCGTCTTTCAGCAGCGAGAGGCGCCGCGCGTCGAGCAGCCCACGCGTCTCCGGCGTCAGCGGCGCGTGGATGGTCACGATGTCCGACTCCGCGAGCAGCTCGTCGAGGTCCTCGCCCGTGTTGCGCCGTCGAACGGAGAGAACGCGTAGCTCGAAGCCCTCAGCACGACGCGCGACGGCCTGCCCGATCCGGCCGAGACCGACGATCCCGAGCGTGGAGCCGGTCAGCTCCTCTGCGAGGAGCCCGTCCGCCCACGAGCCGGTCCACTCACCGGCACGCACGCGTATGTCGCCCTCGACGACTCGCCGTCGCGCGGCGAGAATCAGCGCCCACGTCAGGTCGGCGGTCGCCGCGTCGAGCACGCCCGGCGTGTTCGTGACCGCGATGCCGCGCCGCCGCAGCTCCTCGACGCCGATCCGGTCGTAACCGACGCCGAAGTTCGCCACGAGCCGTAAGGACGGGAACAGCTCCCGCTGCACGGCCTCGTTCGCGACGATCACCGCCTCGACGTCGTCCCGCGCCGAGAGCGGCCCGACCTCCACGTTCTCCAGCTCCTCGAACGCCGGGCCCGGGTACCGCCGCGTCGCGAGAACCTTCAAGGGCTGAGTGTCCCATGCCGAAACGGATCGTGATGCGAGCGACGCTTGCGGCACTTTTCCTCGCGCTGGCCTTCGTTCCGACGGCGGGCGCCTACCGCCTCGAAGGCGGACGCTGGCCGACGACCACGATCAGGTACTACAACGAGGTCCCGGCCTACACCTGGGCTGTCGACACGGCTGCCTTCGCCTGGAACTCGAGCGGCGCGCGCGTGCAGTTCCTGAAGAGCTCGCGACGGAACGCGGACGTGCTCGTCGGCATCCGCTGGTTCAAGGTCGCCGGCGAGGCCCGCCTCCAGCGCCACAAGGGTCGCATCGTCGGCGCGCAGATCGGGATTCAGAGCGGCCAGGACCGCTACACGATGGCGCTCGTGACCGCGCACGAATTCGGACACGTGCTCGGGCTCGACCACGAGGATCGTGTCTGCGCGACGATGAACACGTACATCGCGGTGAACCATCCGGAGCACTGCGCCGCGCCGCCCGCCGGCATGTGGGTTTGCCGTCTGCTCCGCGCAGACGACGTGCGCGGCGCCGTCAGTCTCTACGGCGGCAGCGAGCGCCCGATCCGCGGTCCCGAGTTCTGCTCGCGCTAGCGGCGCGCGAGGACTTCCGCCAGCGGCCGCGCGTTGACCACGTGCGCCGCCGTCGCCCAACCGCGCCGCGCAGTGTGCACTGCGAGGCGCATGTTCCCAAGACCGCGCACAGAGTGCGCGTCCGTCGAAACGACGATCGGGACGCCGGCTTCGATCGCGAGCCGGATCTCGGGCCCCGAGAGGTCGAGCCGGTCGGGCAGCCCGTTCGTCTCGATCGCGACGCCGGTCTCCAGCGCAACCTCGAATGCCCGCTCGAGATCGAGGGCGTTCGGCGGCCGATGGTTGATGATCCGCCCTTTCGGATGGCTCAGCGCACGCACGGCGGGGTGCCGCATCGCCTCGGTCACCTTCCGCGTCAGCTCGTCGCGCGGCTCGCGCTGACCGGCATGCAGGCTCAGCTGCACCCAGTCGAGCTCTGCGAGGACGTCGTCCGGCAGGTCGAGCTCACCGTCGCGGCGGATGTCGACCTCGGTCCCGCGTAGGACGCGGAACGGCGCCACCTCGTCGTTGACGGCAGCGATCTCCTCCGCCTGTCGGCGTAGGTCGTCCGCGTCGAGCCCGGGCACGACCCGCACGTTCGGCGTGTGGTCGCAGATCGCGAGGTACTCGTAACCGAGGTCGCGTGCCGCGACCGCCATCTCCAGCACCGAGGCCTTGCCGTCTGACCACGTCGTGTGCACGTGGAGGTCGCCGCGGATGTCGCCGCGTTCGAGCAACGCGGGCGGCTCACCGCGGAAGGGCTGTTCGCGCAGCTCCGGCGGGCACCAGGGCACACCCAACGCCGCGTAGACGCCTTCTTCGTCAGGAGCGGCCGGCAGCTCGCCCAGCCCGTCGACGTACGTGCGATTGCCGGTCGCGCGTAGCAGCTCCGTTCCGAACCGCGTCGGTTCGGCGACGACGAGCTCGACCGGGACTCCCTCAACGGTGACGCCGAGTGCGCGTCGTGCCTGGCGGTCGAGCACGGACACGATCGTGGGGAGTGACGTGAACGCGTCGAGCACGGGGTCCGGCTCCTCCGCTGAACAGACGACCGCGAAGTCGAAGGACGTGTCCGCCCAGCGCCGCGGGTCGCCGGCGACCTCGCCGCCGAGCGCCTCGGCCAGTTCCTCGAGTAGCGCACGCGCACGGTTGAGCAGCATCCCCTTGCGTTCCTGACGCCCCTCGCGGTCGAGCCGCTCGAGCAACCGCCGCTCCGTCTGCTCTCCGATGCCGGGGACGGACGTCAGCCGGCCCGCGTGCGCCGCTTCTCGGAACTCGTCCGCAGTCGAGATGCCGAGCACACGCCCGATCTCCACCATCCGCTTCGGGGCGACGCCGAGGAACCGGCCCAGCCCCACCAGCTCGGGCTGCACCTCGCGCTCGAGCTCCTCGAGCTCCGCGATGTGCCCCGTCTCGACGAGCTCCTGCAGCCGGCCCGCGATGCCGCTGCCGATCCCTCGCAACTCCTGCACACGGCCCGCGGCCACCAGCTCGGCAATCGGCGCTTTCGTCTCGCGAATCGTCTCCGCGGCGCGCCGGTACGCACGCGAGGTGTAGAACGCCGCGCCGGACAAGTCGAGCAGGCTCGCGAACGCCTCGAGCTGCTCGGCGATGAACGCGTTGTCGGGGTGACCCGTCGTCACCTGGTTAGTCTTGCCGCCATGGCCACATTCGTGATCCCGCACCGCGTCGGCGGGAAGACACGGCTCGGTGATTCGGAGCTCGCTGCCGCGATGCTGGCGGATGTGCAAGAGGTCGTGGGGGAGGCTCTGGTCGTGCGAGATCCCGGCGGTCAGGGGAAAGCCCTCGCACATGCGCTCGCCGACCTGCACGGCCCGGTGACCATCGTGAACAGTGACCTGCCGTGCATCACGAAACGCGAGCTCGAGCAGCTCACGGCCGCTGCGTCGGCACTCGTCGCCGGTGCCGACGGCACCACGAACGCGCTCGCTTTGCGTGACGCCGGAGACTTCGAGCCGCTCTACGGCCCGGGTAGTGCGGCGCGCTTCGAGCAGAAGCTCGGCGCGAAACGCCTCGACCTTCCCGGTCTTCGAGACGACGTCGACACGTGGGACGATCTGGAGCGCGTGCGCGACCGTGTCGGTCGGCACACGGAGCAGTACCTGGCGAAGCTGGCGTGCGTATGAAGGTCGTCGTCCTCAGCGGCGGCGTCGGCGGTGCGCGTTTTCTGCGCGGTGTCGTCGACGTGCTCGACCCCGCAGACGTGACGGCCGTCGTGAACGTCGGCGACGACCTCGAGGTGCTTGGGCTCGCCGTGTCGCCGGACCTCGACAGTGTCGTCTATGCGCTCGCGGAGCTCGCGGACGAGCAGCGCGGCTGGGGCAGGTCCGACGAGACGTGGAACGCGCTCGCGACCGTCGAGGCGCTCGGCGGCGAAGCGTGGTTCCGGCTCGGCGACCGCGACCTCGGCCTGCACCTCGTGCGCGCACAGGCTCTGCGCGACGGCGTCTCGCTCTCGACGGTCACGCAGCGGCTGGCAGCCGCCCTCGGGCTCGAGTCGACGATCCTGCCCGCGACCGATGAGCAACTGCGCACTTGGCTCGACACCCCGAACGGCAGCTTCGATTTCCAGCACTGGTTCGTCGCGCGCGCACACCGCGACCCCGTCGACCGTGTTCGCTTCGAAGGCGCGGCTGAGGCGCGACCTGCGCCGGGGGTGCTCGAGGCGCTGCACGAGTCAGAGCTGATCCTGATCGCGCCGAGCAATCCGTTCGTCTCGATCGGCCCGATCCTCGCCGTCGAGCGCATTCGTTCCGCGCTCGAGCGCCGCCGCGTGCCGTGCGTCGCAGTCAGCCCGCTGATCGGCGGCATGGCGGTGAAGGGCCCGGCGGCGGCAATGCTCGCACGCCTCGAAGGCGGCACCTCCCCCACGCACGTCGCGCAGTGCTACGCCGGCTTGATCGACGTGCTGGTGCTCGACGAAGCAGACACGGGCAGCGCGGACGCCGTCTCAGAGCTCGGCGTCCGACCGATCGTGACGCGGACGTTGATGCGCGACGCCGCCTCCCGTCGCGGGCTCGCGGAGGCCGCGTTGAACGCGGTCGCGCTGGCATGAAGCTCGCGATCGTCGGCGGCACGGGCGCGTTCGGACGGGCGCTGGCGAAGCGACTCGCCGAGCTGGGACAGGACGAGATCGTCGTCGGCTCGCGCGACGCCGAACGCGCACGCGTAACCGCGGAGGAACTCGGCGTGGAAGGCGGTCGCAACCAAGACATCGTCGGCGACGTCGATCTGGTCGTGCTCGCCGTGAAGTCCAACGCGACCCTCTCGACGGCGGCCGAGCTCGCGGAGGCAATCGGCAGGACGCCTGTGCTCTGCGTGGCGAGCGATCTGCGCTTCACCGACGAAGGCGTTCTCCCTGGCAAGCATCAGGGCTCGCTCGCCGAGGAAGTGGCGCGGGTCGTGCGCGCCCCCGTTGCATCCGGCCTCCAGTCGTTTGCCGCGGCGAATGTCCTCGACGGTGATCCCGGCGACGCGCTGATCTGCGGTGCGGACTCGGACGCCAAGACGCGTGCACTCGAGCTCGCAGAGCGTCTCGGCGCGCGTGCGATCGACGCCGGTCCGCTCGAGAACTCGAGGGCGCTCGAGGGGATGACGTCGGTGATCCTGAACGTGAACAAGCGCTACAAGACGCACGCCGGCATCCGCCTGACGGGTCTGCCCTGAGAGAGCTACGCGTCATTCCGGTCGAAGGCCTGCCGGAGATCCAGGAAGGGGACGACCTCGCCGGTCTGATCGCAGCCAAGATCGAGCTCGAGGACGGTGATGTCGTCGTTCTCGCGCAGAAGGTCGTCTCGAAAGCGGAGGGGCGCATCGTGCGTCTCGACGAGATCGAGCCGTCGGAGCGGGCGCACGAGATCGCCGGCGACGATCAGGATCCGCGCCGCATCGAGGCGATCCTGCGGGAGGCGAAGCGCGTCGTGCGCGTCCGCAAACCGCTCGTGATCGCCGAGACCCGGCACGGCTTCATCTGCGCATCCGCCGGCGTCGACTCCTCCAACGCACCCGCCCCCGGCATGCTTGTGCTGCTGCCGGAGGACCCGGACGCGTCGGCCGACCGAACCCGCGCACGGTTCCTCGAGCTCACGGGACGCGAGGTCGCCGTGCTGATTACCGATTCGTTCGGGCGTCCCTGGCGGCAGGGCACGATCGACGTGGCGCTCGGCGCGTCAGGGATGCAGGTGATGCGAGACCTGCGCGGTCAGCACGACCGCGTGGGCTACGAGCTCCACGCGACGATGATCGCTGTCGGCGACGAGATCGCCGGCGCTGCCGAGCTCGTGATGGGAAAGCTCGACGGCATCCCCGCCGCCGTCGTGCGCGGGCTCGAGGTCGCGGGCAACGGACGCGCCCGCGACCTCGTCATCCCCGAAGACCGCGACTTGTTTCGTTAGCGAGTCGCTTCCTTCGCGAACAGCTCGAGCAGGCCGCTCCAGCCGGCCTCGCTCGCGACCGGAATGCGGAGCTCGTCCGCACGGTCGCCGTGCACCTCGAAGCCGCGATGCTCCAGCTCGACACGTGTTCGGCCGGGAGTCTCGGCGACGAACACGACCTCGACCTCGGTCGACATCGCCGGGTCGGGGTCGTACTTCCATTCCGGGCCTAGATGCCAGCCGAACACCACCCGCCCCGGCGGCTCCCACTCGAGCACGCGGCCCCATTCGCACTGGCTGCCGTCCGGAGCGCGTTCGAACCAGCTGCCGCCGACTCGAGGCTCGACGACCGCCTCGTTGGGCTCGACGTCGCCGATGTGGTGCGTGCTGAGCGGCCACCATCGGCTCATGCCGCTCGTGAACACTTCGAATGCCCGCTCCTGGGGGACGTCGACCGTGATCGACTTCCGTACCACTTCCACTGTCGCCTCTTTCGTCGTCATGCGTCCTCGCTTTCTTCTGCTTCGACCGCCGCCTTGAAGCTCGCGAGCGCTTCCTCCCAGAAGCCGTCCAGATACTCGCGCAGCGCGGCGAGGCCGTCGGGGTCGACGCGGTAGAGACGCCGCGTCCCGTTTTGTCGCTCCGTCACGAGACCCGCCTCCTTCAGGACTCGGAGGTGCTGCGACACCGCAGGACGGCTGACGGGGAGACGGCCGGCGATCTCACCGACCGCCCGCGGCCCGCCGCGGAGTTGCTCGAGGACCGACCTCCGTGTCGGATCTGCGAGCGCCTGCAGTGCTTCTGCGTAAGCCATGACTTACGGTAAGTATACACTTACGGTAGGTCACGTCAATAGGCTGGCGCCGTGGCCGAGCGGACAGGCGTCCTCCTGGAGGCGAACGTGGCTCCAGACCCGCTCGAGCAGTTCCGCCGCTGGTACGCCGAGGCGGAGGCGGTCGAGATCCGGGCTCCTCACGCCATGGCGCTGGCGACCTCCGGCGCGGACGGCGCACCCTCGGTGCGCATAGTCTTGCTCAAGGGCGCGGACGAGAACGGGTTCGTCTTCTTCACCGGCTACGGCAGCCGCAAGGGCGGCGAGCTGGAGGCGAATCCACGCGCCGCGCTGCTCTTCTACTGGGATCCGCTCGGACGGCAGGTGCGCGTCGAGGGAACGGTGGAGCGAGTCGGCGCCGCCGAGTCGGACGCCTACTTCGCGACTCGGCCGCGGGCCGCGCAACTGGCGGCGGCCGCGTCACGCCAGGGCCGCGTGCTGGCCGGCCGCGAAGAGCTCGACGCGCGCGTCGCGGAGCTCGAGCGCGAGCATGCCGGCGCCGACGTGCAGCGCCCCGATGACTGGGGCGGCTACCGCCTGCGCCCCGAGACGTACGAGTTCTGGCAGCACCGCGAGAACCGTCTGCACGACCGCCTGCGCTACCGGCGCGACGACGGCGCCTGGCTGCTCGAGCGGCTCTCGCCCTAGAAGAGCTGCGCGAGCGCGTCCGCCTCGGCCCGAGAGAGGCGCACGTCGAGAGCGGCGACCGCGGGGCTGAGGTGCTCGACTCGTCGCGGCCCGACGACGACCGACGTGACCGCTTCTTGCGCGAGGAGCCAGGCGACTGCAAGCGTCGCCGGGCTGACGCCGCGACTTGCTGCAGCGTCCGTGAAACGGTCGAGCCCCTCGAACGTCTTGTCGTCGAGGAGGTGCTCATACGGTCCGGGCCGCATCGCCAGCCGTGACTCCGGCGCGGGCGGCTCGCCCCTCTTGTATCTGCCGGTGAGCAGTCCGCCTGCGAGCGGGCCGAACGGCGTGTAGCAGATGTCGAACTCGGTACACAGTGCGAGCACCTCGTCCTCGTCACCGCGTTCGAGCAGCGAGTACGAGTTCTGCACGACTGCCGGCTTGCCCAGCTCGAGCAGCCGCCGCAGCTGCGTCGCGTCGAAGTTGCTCACACCCCACGCTTTGATCAAGCTGAGCTCCTGCAGGCCCTCGAAGGTGGCGACGGTCTCCACGAGCGGCGTGTCGGGATCGAAGTCGTGCGCCAGGTAGATGTCAACCCGCTCGACGCCGAGCCGGTCGAGGCTCGATTCGAGCTGGCGGCTCACGCGCGCACGTGAGAGCCCGCGGTCCTCGCCGGCGCCCATCGGATTGAAGGTCTTCGTCGCAATCTGCGGGCGGTAACCACGACTCGCGATCCACTTGCCGATCGCCGTCTCGCTGCGACCGCCTCCATACGCGTCGGCCGTGTCGAACGTCGTGATGCCGAGCCCCCAGGCGCCGTCCATGATCTTGAACGCCTCGTCCTCGTTCTCGCCCTGGCCGAAGAGCTCCGGCGCGGATCCGATCCCGCCGAAGCTGCCGCAGCCGAGGATGATGCGCGAGATCTCGACGTCGCCGTTGCCGAGCTGGCGGCGTTCCATCAAAGGATTCTCGCTCAGGCAGGATGCACGCGGTGCTGGTGCCGTTCCTCGTTGCAACAACTGTTGCGTGCGCGCCGCCGCCGGCGCGCGTTGAGCCGCGGCCCGATCGCCCGCGCTACATCGTCGATGTGCGAGTAACTCGTCCGTTCCGCGTCGTCAGCGGCGACCTCACGGTCACCTTCACGCCGAACCGTCCCACCCGCCGGCTGGTGTTCCGGCTCTGGCCGAACGGGCCGACGCAGCTGCGCGCGGGCTCGCGCCTCGACGTCGGGACGGTCACCTCGCCGGACGCGAGCTTGCGCGTCTTCCACCGCGATCCCACGACGCTGATCGTCCGTCCCGGCAGGACGTTCTCGCGTATCCGCGTTCACATGTCCTGGCGCCTGCGCATGCCCTCGACGCACGACGACCGCATCGCCCGTTTCCGCGACGGCGTGCGTCTCGGCACGTTCTTGCCGCTGCTCGCGTGGGATCCGCGGCGCGGCTGGCTCACCGATCCGCCGGCGCGGATCCCGGGCGAGAGCGCGGCGACACCAGCCGCCGACTTCGACCTCCGCGTGCACGCGCCGCCCGGCCTGCGCGTCGTGGCGACGGGCGCCGAGCTCCGCACAGGTCACTTCCAGGCGCATGCGGTGCGCGATCTCGCCCTCGCGGTCGGGCCGTTCAAGGTCCGTTCGGTCAGCGCCGACGGCGTGACCTTCCGCGTCGCAGCGACAAACAACGTCCCCCAAGCGGGCATCGCGCTGACATTCGCCCGGCAGGCGCTGCACGTGCTCGCCCAGCGCTACGGGTCGTATCCGTGGCGGACGTACACGCTCGTGCTGCCGCCGGACCTGCCGCCCTCCGGCATCGAGTACCCGATGCTGTCCTTCATCGGCCGGGGCGGCGCGTTCGCACGCTTGATCGTCGGCCACGAGACGGCCCACCAGTGGTTCTACTCGCTTGTCGGCAACGACCAAGCGCGTGATCCGTGGCTCGACGAGACGCTTGCGACGTGGGCGCAGACGCGGCTCGGCTCGCCCGAGTTCCCGCCCGGACGCCGAGTCCCGCGCCGTGTCGCCCGGCATGTCGGCGCGCCGATGTCGTACTGGGACAAGCAGGGCCACTGGTACTTCTACGGCGTGTACGGCGAGGGTGTGAGGGCACTGCACTCGCTCGGCCATGACGCCGCAGTCGACTGCGCGCTCCGCCGCTACGTCGCGCGCCGCGCGTACTCGATCGCGCAGCCGGGCGACCTGCTCGACGAGCTCAACCGCGTCATCCCCGGCGCCGAGCGCCGCCTCCGCGCCTGGGGGATCCGCCGATGAGATGCCGTCGCAACGCGGCGAGCCGTGAATCCCATTCCGCGCCGACGCTCGCCATCCAGTCCATCGCCGCGGCGAGCGGCCCCGGCGTCAGCTCGTAGCGCGTCTCCCGGCCTTCGCGACGGCTCTCGACGAGCCCGGCTTCGTTGAGCGCCGCGAGATGTTTCGCCACGGCCTGTCGTGTCACCGGGAGCTCGGCGGCGAGCTCGGTGGCAGTTGCGGTCTCGCGCTCGGCGAGCGCCTCGACGACGTAGCGGCGGTTCGGATCGGCGAGCGCGTCGAAGACGCGCCCAGTCGGGTCGGTCACACGCAGGCAGCCAGCGCCATGGCCCGCAGCTCGAGTGCGGTCGCGAACTCAGGCGTCGACTCGCGGACGAGCAGCCGCGTTCCCTCCTCGACCTCCTCCAGCGTCAGCTCGACCGTTCCATCGTCGTCCCAGTCGAGCACGAGCCGCTCGCCCGGCGCGGCCTCGACGACGGTCGCATGGCGCTCCTCGCCGTCGTCCCAGCGGAAGGTTCCCTCGCCGCCCTCACGCGGGTCGAGCTCGACGTCGTTCGCGAACCACTCCTCGAGCTGATCGGGATCCGTCAGCGCTTCCCAGACCTCGTCCGGCGGGACGGGGAAGACGATCTCGCGCGTCACTTCCACGACTCCTCCAATCCGCAACCGTGAGGTTGCGTATACTAGGCGCAACCGAACGGTTGCACTTTACCAGGAGGTCTGACGTGCCCTTGATCCCGATGGTCGTCGAACAAGACGGCCGCTACGAACGCTCCTTCGACATCTACTCGCGCCTGCTGCGCGAACGCATCGTCTTCCTCGGCCAGGAGGTGGAGGACAGCATCGCGAACGTCATCACCGCGCAGCTGCTCTTCCTCGAAGCCGAGGATCCCGACAAGGACATCTCGCTCTACATCAACTCGCCCGGCGGCTCGTCGTATGCGGGGATGGCGATCTACGACGCGATGCAGTACGTGCGTCCCGACGTACGCACGATCTGCACCGGCATGGGCATGTCGGCCGCGGCGATGATCCTCTCCGGCGGCGCGCCCGGGAAGCGCTTCGCCCTTCCGAACGCGAAGGTGATGATCCACCAGGGCTCCGGCGGATTCCGAGGCTCGCCCGCCGACATCCAGATCGCCGCGAAGGAGATCCTCGAGATGACGCGGCGGATGGCGGAGATCATCGCGCGCCACTCCGGCCAGCCGCTCGAGCAGGTGATGAAGGACATCGACCGTGACCGCTTCATGACGCCCGACGAGGCGGTTGCCTACGGCCTGGTCGATGAAGTGATCCAGCCCGCTGACGCGCGACTTGCGAAGGCGCGCTGATGGAGCTCGGACGAACACTCCGCGAAACGAGCCGGCCCGTCACGGGCTGGCGCGCGTGGGTCGTGACGGAGACGCCGGCCGGGCTCAGGCTCGGCTCCGTGTTGCACGACCTCGCCTGGCCGCAACGCCGCCCAGTCGTCGCCGAATGCCGGCGGCATGAGGACGCCTTCGCCGACGCGATCGCACTCCATCCCGTGCCGGGTGCGGAGTGCAACTGCGGGTTTCATGCGGCGCGCGATCCCGTCGACGCCCTGTCGTACGCGCGCGGGCGCGACGAGCCCGAAACGGTGTGCCGGATCCTGGGCGAGGTGAGCCTCTGGGGCCACGTGCTCGAGACCGAAGCCGGCTGGCGCGCGTCACACGCGTACCCCGCCCGGCTGTACGTGCCCGAGCCCGAGCTCGTCGCCGCGCTGGCGGGATACGGGGTGCCCATAAGCTGCTCGGAATGCGGATCGCACTCCTCTCCGACATGCACGGCAACGCCGTCGCCTTCCGCGCCGCCCTCGCCGATCTGGAGGCTCGCAAGCCGGACCTGATCGTCTCGCTCGGCGACGTCGCGCAGGGCGGGCCTCAGCCGCTCGAGTGCGTGGAGCTGCTGCAGGAGCTCGACTGCCCGTGCGTCTACGGCAATTCGGACCACTTCCTGGTTGCCCTTGACTTCGGCAGCGAGCCGGTCACCGAGCAGCAGCTTGCCACCGCTCACTGGTCGCGCGAGCAGCTGGGCGGCGAGGGCCTTGCGTTCCTGCAGAGCTTCGAGCCGACGGTCAGGGCGGGACGACTCCTCTGCTGCCACGCCACGCCAGGCTCGAACGAGGAAGTCATCTTGCCGAAGACGCCACGCGACGAGGTCGAGCGTGCGCTCGGAGGCGTCGATGCGGACGCCGTTGCGGCGGGTCACGTGCATCTGCAGTGGCTGTTCCGCGTCGGACAACTCCTCTGGTTCTGCGTCGGGAGCGTGGGCCTCGTCTGGGAGCACAAGGAGCCCCTCGACGACAAGCCGTTCGAGCCCTTCTCCGAGTACGCGCTCGTCGACGAGGAGACGCTCGCCGTCGAATTCCGCCGGATTCCATTCGACGTCGACGAGCTGATCGCCACCGCACGCGCGAAGGACTTCCCCGACCTTGGGCGCTGGGCTGCAATGTGGAAGCGGTAGACGAGTTCCACGCCGGCTTCGGCTGGATCGCCGACGAGTTCATGGAGCGGTGCTCGCATGCGCTCGTCGCGGATGGGCGTGTATGGGTGATCGACGGTCTTGAGGCGGACGGGATCGACGAGCGGATCCGGGCTGCGGGAACACCGGCCGGCGTCATTCAGCTGCTCGACCGGCACGGGCGTCAGTGCGTCGCGCTCGCCAACCGGCTCGGCGTCCCCCATCACGTCGTGCCGCAAGAGCCGTTCGGACCGTTCGAGTTCCTGACGATCCGCATGAGCCGCGGTTGGCGGGAGGTGGCGCTCTGGTGGCCGGCCGAGCGTGTCCTCGTCTGCGCCGACGCGCTCGGCACCGCGCGCTACTTCCGTGCCGGCCGTGAGCGGCTCGCCGTCCACCCGCTACTACGTCTGCGGCCCCCGCGCTTGCCCGTTCAGCCGGAAGTGATCCTCTGCGGGCACGGCCCGGGGGTCTTCACCGACGCGGGCGCCGCACTGCGCGAGGCGCTCAGCACGTCACGGCGGCGGATCCCGCGGCAGATCGCCACTGCCGCTCGCGCCTGGGCGCGTCGAGTGCCCTAGCGAGCAGGTAACCGGCGCCGATCGCGAGCGCGCCGGCCGCCGCGTCGAAGAAGAAGTGATTTCCCGTCGCGACGATGACGACCATCATCACCACGGGGTAGCTCCAGCCGACGATGCGTGCGAGACGGCCGCGCGCGACGGAGGCCAGCGTCAAGCCGACAAGCAGCGCGTAGCCGAAGTGCAGGCTCGGCACCGCGGCGAACGGGTTGTAGAGGCTCCCGAGCAGGTCGGAGCTGAGGTTCACCTTCGCACTGTGGGAGACCGTGTCGACGAAGCCGAGCCCGGCTAGCCGCGGTGGTGCGACGGGGAAGAGGATGTAGAACGCCAGCGCGATCGCGGTCGCCCCGATCAGCGTGTTGCGCACGCGGGGGAAGCGCTCCGGGTGCCGCCGGTAGAGCCAGACCAGGAATGCGGTGGTGCCGAGGAAGTGGAGCGCGATGTAGGCGATCCCGAGCAAGGTCGGGAGGCCGGGGAGCCAGTGCGCGGCCTGCTGCACGGCGCGCTCGCCGAACACGTGCAGGTGCCGCTCGAGGTTGACGATCCAGTCGGCGTGCGCCCGGGCGACAGTCAGCGTCGCGTGGCCGCCCTGGCCGCGAACGACCTCGTACAGGCCGTAGAGCCCCAGGAGCGTGGCGACCTCCACCAGTCCGCGGTGGGGGGAGGATGCAAGACGGCGGACGGTCACCACGCTCATAAGAACGAGGCTACGCCTGCGATTCGTCCTGGGCAGTGCGGTTAGCCCTACTCCTGGAGGCGGCTCTCCGGTGTCTTAGGGCCAGCGGTGGACGAGCTGCCAGCTGTGGCCGAAGTTGCGCGTCGCGAATAGCCGCTCGGAGCGGTCTCCGCGCCAGAGTAGGACCAGGCCGCGCCCGCCTGATAATGCAACCCCGCCCGCACCGAAGTCGAGCTCCGGCTTGGCGACCCTGGGCTTCGCCGTCCAGCGCGAGCCGCCGTCACGGGTCACGTAGAGGGTGCCGCGGCCTTCCCAGATCAGCCCGAAGCCGTCCCGCGCAAATGACGCGCCGTATACGTAGCCCGATCCGCTCAGAGCGCCGGAGAGCCGCCGCCACGTCCCGCCCCCATCGGAGGTCCGATAGACGGCCTTCAGCTGCTGTCCGGCGCCCGGCTGGCCGGCACAGACGATCCAGCCGAGGGTCGGCGTGACGAGCTCCACGGCCGCCGAGAAGGACGCGAACCGTGGGCACGGGCTCGACAACGGCTGCCATGACTTCCCGCCGTCGCGGGTCGACACGAGGCCCTTGACGAACTCGAACTGTCCGGCCCGATAGCCCATTCCAATCTCCGCCGTCAAGAAGTCCGCGTCGAAGCGGTGCCGAAAGCGCGCCCAGCGCAGCCCACCGTCGAGCGACCGAAAGGAGCGGCCGTTGTCGAGATCCAGGATCGCGCCTCCGCGTCCGAACGTTTGCATACCCGTCACCCGCCGCGTTCGCAGGACGACGCGGAACGTGCGTCCACCGTTCGTGGTGAGCGAGACCGTGCCTCCGCGCGCGAAGAGCCCGCGCCGCATGTCCCAGAACGCAATCGCGGTGTCGTGTCCTGCGGGCGGCACCGGGAGGGCGTACACGTCCAGATCGTAGGCGCAGGTCTTACACAGGCCTAAAGCGGTTCTCAGCGACCTCACAGGCGCCGCTGGTTCCCTCTTGGACATGACCGAGGCCGGATACGCCGTCCAACGCTCGTCGCCGATCGCGCTTCCCCTCCAGAGGGCGTCTTCACGCCGTCTCCTCACCGCGGCTGCCCTCTGGGCGATCGGCGGCGGCAACGCCGCCCTGATCGTCTGGCTGTGGGTGCACGGTGGCAACGTCTCGGACGTGCACAGCACCGGTGAGCTGCTCACCAGCATCGGGCGGCTCACCGGCCTCCTCGCTGCGTACGCGGCCTTGCTCCAGGTCGTGCTGCTCGCGCGGATCCGCTGGCTCGAGCGGCTCGTCGGCTTCGACCGCCTCACCGTCTGGCACCGCTGGAACGGCCACGCCTGTCTCGACCTCGTCCTCGCGCACGTCGTCCTGTCCGTCTGGGGCTACGCGCTGATGGACAAGATCTCCCTCCCCAAGGAGATCTGGACGATGCTCGGGGGCGGGATCTACCCGGGAATGATCACGGCGACGATCGGGACGGCCCTGCTCATCGCCGTCGTCGTCAGCTCGGTGGTGATCGTGCGCCGCCGCCTCCGCTACGAGGCGTGGTACGCGGTGCACCTCGCCGCCTACGCCGGGATTGCGCTCGCGTGGTTCCACCAGATCCCGACGGGCAACGAGCTCGCCTATGACCACGTCGCCGCCGACTACTGGCGTGCGCTGTACGTCGCGACGCTTGCGCTGATCGTCGGCTTCCGGGTGCTCGCGCCACTGGTGAAATCGTTCCGACACCGCCTCCGCGTCGCGGAAATCGTCCACGAAGCGCCGGGTGTCGTCTCCGTGCAGATCAGCGGCCGCGCACTCGACCGGCTGAACGCACGAGCCGGCCAGTTCTTCCTCTGGCGCTTTCTCGATCGCAAGCGCTGGTGGTCGTCGCATCCGTTTTCACTGTCGGCGGCGCCGGACGGACGCTCGCTGCGCATCACCGTCAAGGCCCTCGGCGACTTCAGCGGCAATCTCGGCCGACTGGCGCCGGGCACCCGCGTGATCGCGGAAGGTCCGTTCGGCGTCTTCACGGAGGCAGCGCGCAAGCGGGAGAAGGTGCTGCTCGTCGCGGGCGGCATCGGCATCACGCCCATTCGCGCCCTGATGGAAGACATGCGCGGTGACGTCGTCGTCATCTACCGAGTCGTCGACGAGAGCGACATCGTGTTTCGCGAGGAGCTCGAGCAGCTCGCACGCGAGCGTGGGCTGACCCTTCACTTCGTCGTCGGCGACCACGCAACACGCGCCGGCCGGCGTCTCCTCTCGCCTCGTCATCTCCGCGAGCTCGTCCCGGACATCTCGGATCGCCAGGTCTACGTCTGCGGCCCGCCTCCGATGACCGAGGCGCTCGAACGGAACGTCCGCCACACGGAGGTGCCCGCCCGCTTCATCCATACCGAGAACTTCGCCCTCTGACGAAAGGACCTACATGCGAAGAGCAATCACGATCTCGTTGACCAGCCTGGTGCTCGCACTGCCAGTCGTCGATACGGCTGCGGCCGCGACCAAGGTGAAGGTCGTGATCCGCAAGTTCAGCGGCACGACCCACCAGGTCGACCGGTTCGGGTCCGTGCAGGTCGTCATCACGATCAAGAAGATGACGAAGGGGAAGAAGGTCACGCGGCGGATCACCGCCGTCTCCGTGCCCGTCTACCCCAATAGCAGCGGCCGTTCCGCGTACATAAGCGAGAACGCCATTCCCATCTTGAAGGCCGAGGTCTTGCGCGCGCAGAGCGCGAACATCGACCTCGTCTCGGGCGCCACCGACCTGAGCGAGGCGTTCATCGGCTCGCTGCAGTCCGCGATCCTGAAGGGGAAGCGGGCATGACCGTCGTCGAGCACGTGATGGGAATGCCGGTCGTCGTCGACGTGCGCGACGAGGACGTCGACGCCGCTGACGTCGACCGGATGTTCGCTTGGCTGCGCTGGGTCGACGCCACCTTCAGCACGTATCGCGAGGACAGCGAGATCTGCCGACTCGACCGCGGCGAGCTGTCGCTCACCGAGGCGCACGACGACGTGCAGTGGGTGCTCGCGCGCTGCGAGGGCCTGCGCGAAGAGACGGACGGCTACTTCGATGCTCGTGCCTGTGGGCGGCTCGATCCGTCCGGCTTCGCCAAGGGCTGGTCGGTCGACCGCGCGGCGGAGCTTCTCCGGGACGCCGGCCTCGAGAGCTTCGCTGTCAACGCCGGCGGCGACATGCGCCTTGTCGGCTCCGACTGGCGCGTCGGCGTCTAGCACCCGTCGGAGACTCGCAGCGTCGCAGCCGTACTCCACCTGAACGACGGCGCGGTCGCGACGTCGGCCGCGTATGCGCGAGGCGACCACGTGCTCGATCCCCACACCGGTCGTCCACCCGCGGACGTGCTCTCCGTCACGATCGTCGGCCCCGACCTGGCGACCGCCGACGCGTACGCGACGGCCGCGTTCGCCATGGGTGTGCGCGGCCCGGCATGGACGGCCCGGTTGCCAGGCCACGAGGCGATGACGATCATGGCCGACGAGACTGTGCTGAAGACAGGAGGTTTCCCGGATGTTTGACCAACCGCTCACTCGCCGCGCCTGGCTAGGTGGTGCCGTCGTGACGGCCCTCGGGCTGGCGGGGCTCGAGGCCCGGCAGTCGGACGCCGCGGCCGTCGCGTGCCTCCTCACCCGGGAGCAGTCCGAAGGCCCGTACTACATCGCCGGCGAGAAGCTCCGACGGAACATCACCGACGGCCGCCCCGGCACGGCTCTGCTGTTGCGGACGTTCGTCGTCGACGCCACGACGTGCCGGCCGATCAGGAACGCAGCGGTCGACATCTGGCACGCCGATGCCGGCGGCGTCTATTCCGGCTTTGGGGCGGGCGCGTCGAGCCGGACGTTCATGCGCGGCATCCAGCGCACGAATGCGAAGGGGCTCGCAATGTTCCGCACGGTCTTTCCCGGCTGGTACCAGGGCCGCACGGTTCACATCCACGTGAAGGTCCACGTCGGTGGCAACGTCGTGCACACGGGGCAGCTGTACTTTCCCGATGCGCTCACGGACGCCGTGTACCGGCGCGCGCCGTACAGCTCCCGCCCGGGCCGCGGCGTCCGCAACGCGACGGACTCCGTCTACCGCAACGGAGGCAGCAAGTCGCTGCTGAGCGTGAAGAAGAACAGCGCCGGCGTGTACGTCGCGACGATCACGATGGGCGTCCAAAGGTCTTAACAGGCTGTAGCTAGATTCGACGCGTCGTGGAAGCCCTGACGCGTCGGCAACTCCTCGTCAGAGGGACCGCCCTCGCACTTGGTGCCGTTCCGTTTGGGGAGGCCCTCGCAGCGGCCGCGCCGCCGAGGGGGATCTTCCTCGAGCTCGACCGCTCCATCCGCGGCGATGTGATCCAGCGCGGCGCAGCGGGCTACAACGCGGCGCGAGTGCTCTACAACACCCGGTTCGACGGGGTGAAGCCGCAGGCGATCGCTTTCTGCGAGTCGCTCGTCGACGTGCGGAAGACCGTGCGGTGGGCGCGCAAGCACGGCGTTCGCATCGTCCCGCGCTCGGGCGGGCACAGCTACGGCGGCTACTCGACGACGTCCGGCGTGATCGTCGACGTCTCCCGCCTCAACGCCATCACGCTCACAGCCGACAACCGGGCCGCGATCGGCGCCGGAAGTCGCCTGATCGACGTCTACACGTCGCTCGCACAGCGCGGGCGCACCGTGCCGGCGGGTACGTGCCCGACGGTCGGCATGGCCGGGCTCGCCCAGGGCGGCGGGATCGGCATGTCGGCAAGGAAGTTCGGGCTGACGTGCGACAACCTGCTCGAAGCGACCGTCGTGCTCGCTGACGGCCGCGCGGTCGTCGCCAACGCGCACCAGCATGCCGACCTGTACTGGGCGTTGCGGGGTGGTGGAGGCGGCAACTTCGGGATCGTCACGCGGCTCGTCTTCCGGACCCATCCGGTCGACGAGGTCGTCACCTATTCGCTCGAGTGGCCGTGGGCGGATGCGAAACGCGTCATCCAGGCTTGGCAGAAGCTCGCGCCGCACGCGCCGGACGGCCTCTTCTCCGTGCTCAACGTGAACGCCGCCGCCGGCTCGAGCGCCCCGCCGCACATCACCTCGGCCGGACAGTTCTACGGCGCGGAGAGCCGACTGCGGTCGCTGCTGCAACCGCTGGCGGAGGCGGGCACGCCGACTCGCTTCACGACGGTGACGCGCACCTACCTCAGCGCGACGCTGATGTGGGCGGGCTGTTCCGGCGATCTTGCCGCGTGTCACCTGCCACCGCAGGGAACGGCCGGACGCGGGACGTTCGCAGCGAAGTCGAGCATCTCCAACGCTCCGCTGAGCCCGGCGGGCATCGATGCGTTGATCCATCAGATCGAGTTGCGCCGGGCTACCGGCTCGGGCTCCGGGATCGTGTTGCTCGACTCCTACGGCGGCGCGATCAACCGTGTGGCGAAAGGCAAGACGGCGTTCGTGCACCGCGACGCGCTCTTCTCGATGCAGTACCTCGCCTACTGGCAGCCCGGCGCGGCCGCTGCGCCGAACCTCGCGTGGCTGCGGCGTTGCTACGCAGCGTTACGTCCGTACGTGTCGCCGTTCGCGTACCAGAACTACATCGATCCGGATCTGAGCAACTGGCAGCACGCGTATTACGGCTCGAACCTGCCGCGGCTGCAACGCATCAAGCGCGCGTACGATCCGCACAACGTCTTTCGTTCGCGCCAGAGCATCCGACTCTAGAATCGGCGCGCAATGGGCGAGTGCCTCCTGCCCTCCCGGTTAAGACAAGCTGCCTTGGGCTAGTCGGTAAGCGGCAGCGTTCCCGTCACGACCGTCCCTTTGCCGGGTGGGCTGATCACGAAGAGCGTCCCGCCTGCGGCCTCGGCGCGGTCGCGCAGGCCGAGGATGCCCGATCCGGAGCGTGGGTCCGCACCGCCGCGCCCGTCGTCGGTGATCTCGAAGCGGAGGACGTCGCCCTCCCGCTCGAACGTCACACACGCGCGCGACGCGTCCGCGTGCTTGGCGACGTTCGTCAGCGCCTCCGAGCAGATGTAGTACACGGTCGCCTCGACATGGTCGGAGAGGCGCTCGTCGGGCCCGTCGACCTCCACGACGATCGGAAGTCGTTCGCCGAGAGCCTGCAGGGCGGACCCGAGGCCCTGCTCGGTCAGCGCCGCAGGGTGGAGTCCGCGTGCCAGCTCGCGTAACTCCTCCAGTGCCTTGTCCAGCTCTGCGGCGGCGCCGGCGAGGATGTGTTCTAGCGCGTCGGGCTCCGCTGACAGCTTGGCGCGTGCGAGCCGCAGTGTCAGCGCCAGCGAGACGAGTCGCTGCTGCGCACCGTCGTGCAGGTTGCGCTCGAGCTTGCGCCGCTGCTCGTCGCCCGCCTTGACAATGCGCGCGCGCGACGACTGCAGGTCCTCGCGTGCCTGGGCGCTCGCCACCGCAAGGGAGACGAGCTCGCAGAAGGCACTCAGCCGCGACTCGCTGTCCGGTGGGAGCGTGTCGCGCGCCGCGATCGCGACGGCGCCCCACGGCACGCCGCCGACGAAGATCGGCGCCGCGACGGTCGAGCGGTAGCCGACCTGGACCATCGTCCTCGCAACGTCCGTGTCGAGCACGAAGTAGTCGTCGATGCGATCGGGGAGCCCGCTGTCGCGGGCACGGCCGATCGCCGTGTTGTGGTCGGCGAAGATCCGGTCGCCCACCTGGAACACGCCGGTGCCGTCCCGGTCGTGCCGTCCGACGACCGTCGCCGTGTCGTCGCCCTCGTAGCGGAAGACGGCCGAGGCGTTCACCTCCAGCACGCGGGCGGATTCTTCCGACACCGCTGCGAAGACCCGGTCGGGCGTCGCTTCCGACGCGACGAGGGTCGCCACCCGCCGCAGCGCGCGCTGCTCCTGGGCCAGCCGGCCGATCTCGGCCAGCTTGGCTTCCACGTCGCCCGTGAGCGCTCCCTCGGGCTGGTCGGTCAGGTCGACTCCGGTCGTGACGAGATAGCTCGGGCCGCCTCCTGCACCCGGCATCAGCTGGTTCGACCAGGCAAGGAGCCTGCGGCCACGATCCTTCGTCGCCCAATGCCCGACCTGGGGGCTCGAGAGACCCGTCCTCCAGATGTACGCGAGGACATCTCCGAACGCCTCCACCTCCTCGGGAGGGATCACGAAGTCTCGCGCGTCGCGTCCGAGCACCTCGTCGCGCCTGAAGCCGGTCGCGCGCTCGCAAGCGTCGTTGAAGAGCAGGATCCGGCCTGCGGAGTCGAGCACGCAGACAAGCTCCTGCGCGGTCTCCGCCAGCACCCTCGCGAACTCGTCGCCGAGGACGAAGTCGGTGCCCATCTCAGACGTCAAACAGCGTCGCTTCGTACTGCTCGAGCGCGAGGCGAGTCGCGCCGGTTGTCGCGGCCGTCAGCTCACTGAGCCGGTCGCCGGCCTCGGCGCTGGCGCGGAGCGATTCCTCGTCGGCCCAGAGCGTGATCACGAGTGTCTTGCCGGCGGCGCGGTCGGCCAGCCGGATCAGCCCGCGATAGCCGGTGCTGTCTCGCAGCCACGGGAGCAGCTGCTCGCGGACGATCTCCAGCCCTTCGTCGTGCTGCTCGGGAGTCGTTTGGAGGACGTGCAGGCGCGCGTACACCGTTCCGTTCTACACTCTTTGCATGCCTTTCGCCGCTCGTCTTGCGATCGCCTGGGCAATCAACCTCGCCGCCCTCTGGGCCGCGGACGCGCTCTGGGACGGCGTCCGTATCAACGGCTGGGCCGCCTATCTGATCGGCTCGGCGGTGCTCGGCATCGTCAACGCGGTCCTCAAACCGCTGCTAACCGTCTTGACGCTGCCGCTCATCATCGTGACGCTGGGCTTCTTCTACCTCGTGATCAACATCGCGATGGTGGCGTTGGCGGAATGGATTGCGCCGGACTTCTCCATCGACGGGTTCTGGTCGTACGTCGGCACGGTCATCGTGGTCTGGGCCGTCAACTGGATCGGCGACCAGATCCTCGGTGAGGCCACCAGCCGCGCCCGCCAGCGTCCTCGGCTGATCTGACCTCGTCGGAGAGCGGGAAGCGTCCGGCGGCGCGTTCCGCGCGCACGCACTCCATGTGCGCGTGCCGCCGCCGCTCGACGTCGCCTTCCGGGGCGATCACGACATGCTCGCTCATCGCGTGGAGCAGCTCGCCGCAGAACGGGCACGTGTAGGTCGCGGGCCTGTTGCTCTGCGCGCGCCGCATCGTCCACCAGCGAGGTTTGTACGGGGCGCCGGGCGGTGAGGGATCAGGTATGTCCACCTACCCGGAACAACATAGGCGCACCGGCTGGGGTCGGGGGCGCTGGCTCGTTCTCGGGGCAGTTCTCGTAGCGATCGCCGTCGCGGTCGTCCTCATCGTCGTGTACTCCGGCGGAGGCGGCTCAGGCGGCGGTGGCGGTTACTAGAAGAGAGTCCTGGGGTTCCCGCCGACTGACGCTCGAGCCTCCGGACGCGCCCTCCGAGCTCCGTCAGAAACCTGCGCGCGACGTCGGGATGGCGTGCGATCACGCCGTCGAAGGTGTGCCGCGGCAGCCGCATCACGTGGAGCTCGCTCGTCGCGATCACCGACGCCGAGCGAGGCTGGTTGTCGAGCAGTCCCATCTCGCCGAAGTAGTCGCCGGTGGTCAGGCCCCGGCCGGCGGGCTTCGCCGACGCCTTCGCTTCGCCGCCGAGGATCACGTAGAAGTAGTCCGCGGGCGCTCCCGTCGCGACGACCGTGGCGCCGGGGCTGAACTCCGCGAACTCCGCCTCCCGCGCGATCTTTCTCAGCTCGCGTTTGCCGATCCCCTCGAACAGCGGTAGAGCGGCGAGCACGTCCGCCCAATCCCGGTCGCTCACCTTGTTCCAATCCGGCTTCACCAGTAGTGGTTCGAATCCCGTCATTGGCGCTACCCCCTTTAACTGCTTCAACGAGCTCGACCTGCCCGTCATTCCGCGGGTTGAAGCGTCAGGCGGTTGCGAACCGCTTCGCCGCGCGGGCGCGAGCGCGTTCCGCCTCGATCTCGCGGTCTTTTGGCGGTGCCGGGGTCACGAGCGCGTCGATCAGGCGCTGAGTTGCTCCTGCGACCTCGTCCACTGCGCGTGCGAACGCTTCCTCGTTCGCGCGCGACGGCTTCGTGAAGCCGCTGATCTTGCGGACGTACTGCAGCGCGGCATCCCTGACCTCATGCTCCGTGGCCGGCGGCTCGTAGTTGAACAGCGTGTGGATCTTGCGGCACATGTGGACATCCTACGTACGCGAATCCCTCGGCCGGGGGAGTCCTCTGTGTACCCAGAACGCGATCTTCCTCTTACTCAAGGAGTGAACATGCGGCGACCTGGTCCTCGGGGTCACAACAGGAGGGAGTCCTTCGGCGGCTCGAGCGTGCAGGCGCTGCTCGAGGTGACCCGCGTGGTCCGTGGCGAGCGCGACCTGAAGAGCGCGCTGGCCACGATCGTGACCACCGTCGCCGAGGCGCTCGAGTTCAAGACGGTCGTCCTGAACCTCTACCGGCCGGAGTTCGACGACTTCTGCGTCACGGACGTGTATGGCAGCGCCGAGGCACGGGACGCGCTGCTCGGCAGCACCTATGAGTGGGCGAGCTGGAGGCGGCTGCTGACCGAGGATTACCGTCGTGGCGGCGCGTACCTGATCCCGCACGGCTCGTTCGACTGGTCGGAGGACATCGGGAAGCGCTACGTCCCGGACATCGAGCCGCCCGACGACCCGGGCTCGTGGCATCCCGAAGACGAGCTGTTCGTCCCGCTCCAGGATTCCGAGGGACAGATGCTGGCGATCTTCTCCGTCGGCGAGCCGCGCAGCGGGCGGCGCCCGAACGAGGAGGAGCTCGACGTGCTCTGCGCGCTTGCAGCGCACGCGGCGATCGCAATCGAGACGGCGCAACAGTCTGCCCGCACGGCGCGTCATCGTGCGAGCCTCGAGCAGCTGCTCGAGGTGTCGTCGACGTTGACGGCCGCGCAGTCGACGCAGGCGATCCTCGAGACGGTCTGCCGCGGCATCCACACCGCGCTCGGGTTCCAGAAGGTCTCGATCGAGCTGGTCGACCCGGAGACCGGTCTGCTGCGTTCGCGTGCGTCCTCGGGTTGGGAGGCCGACGATCCCGCCGTCCTGCGGGCGGTGCCGTTCGATCCGATGCGCGCGCTGTTCGATCCCGCCTTCGCCGTGTCCGGCTGCTATCTGGTGTCGAACGATGATGCGCGACGGCGCATCGACACGGAGCACGTCAAGTACAGCTCGCAGAGCAACGGTCGTGGGCCGCACGCCTGGAACCACCACTGGCTGCTCGTGCCGTTGTACGACCGCCACGGCGACGAGATGGGTTACATCTGGGCCGACGATCCGGAGGACCGGCTCGTCCCGTCCGCGGAGCGGCTCCAGGCGCTGCGCGTCTTCGCGAACCAGGCGACGACCGCGCTCTACGCAGCCGAGCAATTCGAGCAGATGCGCTTCCTGGCCGACCACGATCCGCTCACGAACCTGCTCAACAGGCGCTCGTTCGTGCAACACCTCGACGCCGAGGTCGCGCGCAGCCGGCGGTACACGCGGCCTCTCGCGCTCGTGATCTTCGACCTGGACGAGCTGAAGACGCTGAACGACACGCAAGGGCACGCCGCGGGCGACGAGGCGATCAAGCGGGTCGCCGACGCGCTGCGCGCGACGATCCGCAGCGGCGACAACGCTTTCCGCATCGGCGGCGACGAGTTCGCGGTCATCCTTCCCGAGGCGACCGAGCGTGACGCTGCGGCCGCCGCGCAGCGGATCGTCGACGAGCTGCAGCTCGCGGCCAGCTTCGGCGTCGCGGTCTGCGGGGACGCCTGCGATTCCGGCACGCTCTTGCGCGCTGCCGACGACGCGATGTACCGGACGAAGCGCCGCCGGCGCGCGCTCCAGCTGCGTGCCAGCGAGGGCGACGACCTCAGCGCGGTCGTATGAGCTCCGTGCGGAGCTCGTGGCTCTCGTCGGGCAGCCGCGCTTCGTAGTAGATGCGGTAACCGCCCTCCGGCAGCGGCAGGACGTCGAGGTAGCGGGCGTCGACCGCGGCGTCGTCGTTCGTCTGGTCCAGCTCGCCGGGGTGGTTGCCGGTCAGCCGCGCGAGCCCGATGCGTTCGAACCAGTTCTCCTCCTTCGTCGCACGGCCGTCATAGGCGGCGCGACCGTCGGGCAGGACAGTGGTGAGGCGTGCGCCGCGCGCGTCCCACATCCCTGCGCGTGGCGAGAGCACGGTGCCGTGCCAGTCCCAGCCGAGCCCGTCTTTGCTCGTCGCGTACGCGGTCGTCATCCGGTCCTCTTCGTCCGGGACGTCGAGCGGATGGCAGCAGATCCAGGCCTGCCAGCCGCCGTCGTCGGTGCGCTGGACGAGCGGATCCTTGACGCCGGTCCGCTCGTCGCCCGGGAAGACGGTGCGGGCCTCGGCAGTCGCCAGGTCGGCGGGGTCGTCGGCTTCGAGCACGTCGATCCACCAGTGCTTGCTCGGTGCGGGGGCGGCGGCGCAAACGTAGAGGCGCCAGCGTCCCTCGTCGGTGCGGACGAGCGAGGGCTTCTCGAGCGATTGCGCGTCGAAACGGTCCTGCTCGATCGTGCACACCGTCGTGAGCCGTTCGCCGTCCTCGGAACGTGCGACGACGTTGGAGCCGCGTCCCTTCTCGCCGGTGCGGACACGGTAGGCGATCACGAAGGTGCCATCGTCATCGAGCGCGGCGTGTGACGAACCCGCCCACCAGCCGACTCCGCCGCCGGGCGCCGGGGCGGCGACGACAGCGTCGGCCGATCCGGGGAGCGGAAAAGCGTTCACGGGCACGCTTCTACCAGAGAGGGGAGTCTGTCGACTCCCCTCTCCATCCCTGCTCTGCGCGACTACCCGTTGCCGGGGTTCTTGCCGCCGGTTGCAAAGAAACTCACGCAGTCGCCCTGGTTCTTGAAGGACGGCGTCGTGAAGTTCTGCCAGCCGCCGTTCTTGCACTGGTCCTTGGCGGCCTGCGTAGTCGGTACCTGCGCCTCGCCGTTGACCGTGATGTTGCTGAGGTTCGCGGTCCCCTCGACGTCGATCAGCACGCTGATTCCGGTGATCGTCCCGGTGGGGAACGGAACCTGGTTCCCCGCGGCGGCGATCGTGGCGGCCGTGAACGTGTAGGTGACCGTTCCGTTCGCGTTCGTCGTCGGCGTGACGTTGTTGCAGCCCAGGAAGAACAGGCCGGTCGTCGT
>JBKPGW010000152.1:0-16104 GCA_046729555.1 Actinomycetota bacterium
TTGTGGCACCGCGCGAACAACGCGAGCAGGTCACCGGGGCCTTCACGCGTGCTACATCTCTCTCGACCTCTCGGACGAGGAGCTCGAGGACTTGGCCGCACGCCTCGGCGCTGCGCTCATGCCTGACGGAGTTTTCAAAGGCCGCGTCCAGCCGCACGGGCTCCGCCCGTGCGCGTTTTCCGCGCAGCGGCGTAACCCGACCTCGCGCGTAAGCGCAGCTTAAGCGCGACTGTTGTAGCGCTTCTCGCGGGGATCGACCTTGATGCGGTCGCCCGTGTTGACGAACAGCGGCACCTGCACGACCGCGCCGGTCTCGAGCGTGGCCGGCTTCGTCACGTTCGAGACCGTGTCGCCCTTGACGCCGGGCTCCGTCTCCGAGACCGTCAATTCAACGGACGCCGGCAGCTGCACTCCCGACGGCCGGCCGTTGACGAGCAGCATCTGGACCGAGCTCGAGGGCTGCATGAACGCGAGCGCGTCCTCGACCATTCCGTGGGGCAGGGAGGTCTGCTCGTACGTGTCCTGATCCATGAAAACGACCTCGTCGCCCGCGTCGTAGAGGTACTGCATGTCCTTCGTCTCCGTGCGCACACGGGCGAACTTCTCCCCCGCGCGGAAGGTCCGGTCGACGACAGCGCCGCTGTCGAGGCCCGTCAACTTGGTCCGAACGAACGCGCCGCCCTTGCCGGGCTTCACGTGCTGGAACTCGACGATACGCCAGACACCGCCCTCGAGCTCGATGTGCATCCCGTTCTTGAACTGATTCGTGTTGACGGTCTCGGCCATCGCGACAGAGGCTAGGCGATTGGGCCCGGTGATGTAGAGCTTTGGGATCCAAGCGCGCGCGTAAGTCGGTCGTGCGAGCAAAGCCCGCACGACCTCTATGCGGCGCCGCCGAGTCTGCGCCTCAATCGACGCTGATCAGGTCCTTGCGGAGCCCCGTGTAGTTCTCGATCCCTCCGTCCACGACGACGACGTCGTCCTCGATGCGGATGCCGGCGCGGCCCTCGAGGTAGATCCCCGGCTCCACCGTCACGACGTTGCCCGCGGCGATCGTGTCCGTCGACTCGGTCGACATCCGCGGCGCCTCGTGCACCTCCAGCCCGAGGCCGTGCCCCAGGCCGTGCCCGAACGTGCCGGCGAAGGACGTCTCGTCGACGACGCGCCGGGCCGCGGCATCGGCGTCGACTCCCGCGATCCCCGAGCGGATCGCCTCGAGCCCCGCCTGCTGCGCGGCAATCACCACCTCGTACGCTTCCTTGATCACGCCGTCGACGGAGCCGGTCACGAACGTCCGCGTGTAGTCCGACGAGTAGCCGTCGACGACGCAGCCCGTGTCGATCACGACCGTCTCACCCGCCCGGATTTCGCGCATCGTCGCCCGCGCGTGCGGGCGTGCGGCGTTGGGGCCCGACGCGACGATGCTCTCGAACGCGACAGACTGCGCCCCTTCCTCGTGGAAGAGCTGGCCGATCGACCAGGCCACGTCGAGCTCCGTGCGTCCGACGAAGCGCTCCGCCGTGAGCCGCTCGAACATGCGGTCCGTGAGCTCGCACGCTCGCTTGATCGCGGCGAGCTCGTGCTCGTCCTTCACCGCCCGCAGGCGCTCGACCAGGCCTCGCCGGGGCACGGGCTCGATCGATCCGGAGCCGAGCGTCTCGTAGCCGGAGTAGGAGACGTAGTCCGCCTCGAAGCCGATCCGCCCGGACAGGCGACCGGCGAGATCCCATAACAGCGTGCGCTTCGTCTCTTGGAACTCGACGCCGTCGATGGCCCGCGCCGCCTCCGCGTAGCGGAAGTCGGTGAAGAGGCGCACTCCCTCCTCCTCGACGAGCAGCGCCGCGTTCGAGCTCTTGAACCCGAACAGGTAGTAGATGTTGATCGGGTTCGTGACGAGCAACGGCTCCTCGAGCGACTCGCGCAGACGGTCGATACGCGGATTCACGACTCCCCTCCAGCACGTTGGACGAGGAACTCGAGCGCCTCCCGGTAGCCCTCCGGACCCTTGCCGATCACCCGCTTCGCGGCGAGGTCGGCGAGCACGGAGTCGCGCCGCCACTCCTCGCGTTGCTCGATGTTCGAAAGATGCACCTCGACGATCGGCACCTGGAGCAGCTCCAGCGCGTCGCGGATCGCATACGAGTAGTGCGACCACGCACCCGGGTTGACGATCACGCCGTCGGCCCAGTCGAACGCGTCGTGGCACCACCCGACGTACTCGCCTTCGTGGTTGGTCTGGCGGCAGCGGACGTGACAGCCGAGCTCCGACGCCCACTCGTAGATCCGCGTCTCGAGCTCGGAGAGCGAGAGACCGCCGTAGATCGCGGCGTCGCGCCGGCCGAGCACATCGAGGTTGACCCCGTTGAGGACCACCACCTGCATGGCGCGGGACTCTACTCGGCGATCAGCTCGTTCAGAGCGGCCCGCACCTCCGCCTCGGGCCTGGTCTCGACGACGGGCCCTTCGTCACCGAGGAGGACGAGCCGGAGCTCTCCGCCACGCGCCTTCTTGTCCCGTTGCAGCGCGACCCAGGCCCGCTCGGCGCCGACGCGCGCTCGTTCTGGGGCCAGCACCTCCTCGACGAGGTCGGTCGCCCGGCCGGAGAGGCGGAGGGCCGCGAGCAGGCCCAGTGCGACGGCCCGGCCGTGCGTCAGGCCCTGATAGCCCGCCGCGGCCTCGAGGGCGTGCGCGAATGTGTGTCCCAGATTCAGGATCGCCCGCTCGCCCTGCTCGCGGGGATCGCGCAGGCAGACGGCCGCCTTGAATGCCGCGCACCGCCGCACGAGGGCGGTCATCGGGAGCTCCCAGAGCGACTCGCCCGCCAGGAGCCCCGCCTTGACGACCTCCGCCATCCCTTCCTGGCGCTCCTCTTCGGGCAGGGTCTCCAGCGTCGCCGGGTCGACGACGGCGCGAACCGGCCAGTGGAAGGCGCCGACGAGGTTCTTCCCGTGCGGAAGGTCGATCGCCGTCTTGCCCCCGATGGCGGCGTCGACCTGGCCGACGAGCGTGGTCGGCACGGCGACCCAGTCGATACCGCGCAGGTAGGTCGCAGCCACGAAGCCCGCGAGGTCGGTGGTGCTGCCGCCGCCCAGTGCGACGATCGTCCCCCCGCGGTCGAGCCGCAACTCGCTCCAGAGCCGTTCGGCGACGCCGACGGTCTTCGCGGCCTCTCCCTGCGGGACCTCGTGCACCGACGCGAGCCGGGAGCCGAGCGCGACCTGGGCGGCGGCACCGTGGATTCCGCCGACGTGCGGGTCACAGACGAGCGCGACAGCGCCGTCGCCCGGAACGAGCGAGCCGAGCAGCTCGAGCGCCTGCCCGTGGACATGCACGCCTGCGGCGGCGAGGACGATCTCATCGGCGTCGGAGCCGTGCGCGTCCGCCACCTCGTCGTACAGCTCCCGGCGGCGTTCGTAGAGCGCGTGGAACTCCGACTCGTCCTGCGCAAGCGGACGGCCGCTGCCGGCGCTTCGCGCCCACGCCGTCTCCGCATCCACCTCGAGCAGAACCGTCAACGCGCGATCGCGCAGCTCGTGGCGGATCGACGGCGTCTGCACAGCGCCGCCCCCGAGCGCGATCACGGCAGGGTCGGGCAACCGCAACGCCGCGATCGCGTGCCCTTCCTCCTGCAGCCGGAACTCGGACTCGCCGCGTTGTTCGAAGAACTCGGGGATCGTTGTCTCGAGGTCCTGCTCGAGATCGCGGTCGAGGTCGATGAAGAGACGACCGAGCCTGTCGGCGACCTGAGGGCCGAGCGTCGACTTGCCCGCGCCCATGAACCCGACCAGCGCGAGGTGCCGGTTCAGCGCGTGCGTGGCTGCCAGTCGATCCGCTCCAGGTACGCCCGATAGGCACCGACGAAGTCACCGAGTGCGTCCCCGCCGAACTTCTCGCGGGCAGCGCGCGCGAGCTCCCAGGCAACGCACGCCTCGGCCACCACGGCCAGCGCCTCGACGGCGGCGGTGTCGCTGCGCTCAACCAGAGCTTCGGCCGGCTCGCCCGTCTGAAGGTCGACGGAGGCCAAGGGCCGCATCAAGGTCGGCAGTGGCTTCATCGCGGCCCGCACGACGAGCTCCTCCCCGTTCGAGACGCCGCCCTCGATGCCGCCGGCCCGGTTCGTCTCCCGGTACAAGCCGCGCTCGTCGCGCAGGATCTCGTCGTGCGCGGCAGAGCCGCGCTTCCCGGCGAGCTCGAAGCCCACTCCGATCTCGACGCCTTTCACCGCCTGCGTCCCCATCAGGGTCGCCGCGAGCCGCGCGTCGAGCCGCTCGTCCTTCGTCGCGTAGGAGCCGAGCCCGGGCGGCACACCTTGCGCCCGCACCTGGACGATGCCTCCGACCGTGTCCCGCTCCGCGCGGGCTTCGTCGACGCGCTGCTCGAGATCCTCGGTCAGCACGTTTCCGACGACCGTGACCCCGATCTCCGCCAGCAACGCCTTCGCGACGGCGCCGGCCGCGACGATCACCGCGGTATGTCGCGCGCTTGCGCGCTCGAGCGCGTCGCGCACGTCTGAGAGGCCGTACTTGAGCGCACCAGCAAGGTCGGCGTGACCCGGGCGTGGGAGCGTGACCTCCCTCGTCCCCTTGCCCGCCGGCTCGCCCTCCGGAGGCCAGGGGCTCATCCCCCACCTCCAGTTCTCATGGTCGCGGTTGCGTACGACCACTGCGAGCGGAGTGCCGAGCGTGCGGCCGTGGCGGAGCCCTGCGAGCACCTCCACGCTGTCCTGCTCGATCTTCTGGCGTGGACTACGTCCGTAGCCCTGCTGCCGCCGGCGCAAGTCGGCGTCGATTGCCTCCTGTTCCAGCACCAGACCTGCAGGGAGGCCGGTCACGATTGCGACGAGCGCCGGTCCGTGCGACTCGCCCGCGGTGACCAGCCTCAACGTCACGCACGCAGGGTAGTCCCTCGGGCAAACGTCCTAGGGCGAACGCCGGTGCCGAGATCCGGCCGATGGCCGATTCCCGCTGGCGTCGCGGCCTCGTACCGTAGTTGACAGGGAACGCACGCCGGTCCGCGGCCGGCCGGCTCGACGAAAGGAGTCGCATGACTCGCAGGAAAGTCGCGCTGCTGGCGACAGCCGCGCTTGTTCTGGCAGCGGCCGCGGGCTCGACGCTCGCCACGGCGACGAAGAGCAGCGCATCGCTCGCGCCCGCTTCGGCGAGCTTTACGCTTCGCGCGGGCGATCCAGTACTCGGCGTTGCGACCGAGACGAAGACCGTCGGCGTGCCGGCCGTGCTTCCACGCGCCGACATCGAGATTGCGATCGATACCACGCAAAGCATGTCCCCGTCGATCGTGCAAGCACAAGCCGACGCAACGAACATCGTAAACGGAATTACCGGGCTCGGAGCCGGCGTCGATGCACAGTTCGCGGTCGTGCAGTTTCGCGATTTCGGCGATTCGCCCGAATACGCCGTCGTGCAGTCGATGACGAGCAGTGCAGCTAGCGTCCAAACAGCGATCAACTCATTAACACCGGGCGGCGGGGGGGATTTCCCGGAGGCGTACAACCTCGTTTTCCACAACAGCTATACGCCTGCGCTCGACGGCGCGATCGGATGGCGCTCGGGAACACGCAAGTTCGTGATCGTGATCGGGGATGCGCAGCCCCACGGCGACCTTGCGAGTCAAGGGCTCGCAGGCTGCGCGAACGAGTCGGCTGATCCTCATGGCTTCGTGACGACCACCGAGCTCGCGGGCATGAATGCGAACGAGCGGACGCTGTTCATGATCCTCCAGACATCCAGCGCTTCGACGACGTTGACCTGCTATCAGTCGCTCGCGGCTGGGGCGTTCGCCGGCGGACAGGGAGTCGCGGGCGGTACGAACCTCGCGACGCAGCTGATCTCGCTGATCCAGGCGGCGTTCGCCAACGTGAGCAACGTCCACCTCGAGGTGGCGTCCGCGGCGCCGGCGCCGGCCAGCGCGTCGTGGATCACCTTCACCCCGGCATCGGTCGGCCCGGTCCCGGCTCCGAGCACGCAAACGTTCAGCTTGACGGCCACCGTCCCAGCCGGCACGCCTGCCGGGACGTACACGTTCGACATCGTCGCGCTCGCGGACGGCGTCGACATCGGCCACCAGGCGCTGACGATCATCGTGCCACAGAAGATGCTCACGCTCTCGCCTCCGAGTGCGTTCAACCCCATCGGGTCATCACACACGGTGACGGCCCATGTGTTCGACTCGTTGGGACCGTTCGTGGGTGACACTGTGGCGTTCGCCGTCACCGGTGGGCCCGCCGCAGTACCCTCCAGCGGCAGCGCGACAACAAACAGCGGCGGCCTCGCACAGTTCACGTTCTCCAACACGCCGCCGGCCCTAGGGACGAACACGATCACCGCAACCGACGGCGCGCTCAGTGCGACCGCGACGAAGACCTGGGGCTTCCCGCCAAGCACGGCCGGCTGCAAGGTCACGGGCGGAGGCCGTATCTCAGCCCAAAACGGTGACAAGGCAACATTCGGCGGGAACGCCAACGGCAACGGCCCTTCCGGCCAAGAGGAGTATCAGGACCACGGCGACGTGATGGACATCAATGTCCACTCGATCTCCGTCGAGGCGGTCACGTGCACTGCCGACAAGACCGCGGCCAGCATCTTCGGCTTCGCAACGATCGACGGCGGAGGCTCGTACGTCTTCCGTATCGACGTCAGCGATCTCGGCGAGCCGGGAGCGGGAACCGACCACTATCGGATCCGGCTGTCGACCGGCTACGACTCCGGCGACAGTGTCCTGGCCGGAGGCAACATCCAGATCCACTGAGAAAGGGACTGACCGGCACAGGGAGGGCCCGTTTCGACGGGCCCTCCCTAGTCGACCAGATTCGCGCGGAATGCGACAGCGACGGCCTGAGCACGGCTGTGCACGTCCAGCTTCGTCAGGATCCGTTCGATGTGCGTCCCGACCGTCTTGGTGCTGATCACGAGCTGTGCGGCGATCTGGGCTTGATCGAAACCGTCGCTCAGAAGCTTCAGGACTTCGCGCTCCCTCGCCGTCAGAGGATTGTGATGCCCGTTCCTCCGGCTTTCGGTCCGCCGGCGCATGAGCGCGCGAGTACGCGCCAGCAGCTCCTCGATGGTGAAGGGCTTGACCAGATAGTCGTCCCCGCCCAGCAGCAATCCAGCGACCCGATCCAGTGCATCGGTCCGGTCCCCGGAGACGAAGAGGATCATCGGAGCCGAGCCGTGCTCATCACGAACGCGCCTGCAGATCTCGTAGCCGGAAAGTCCTGGGAGGGTCACCTCCAGCACGACGAGATCCGGTTTGTGCCGGCGCACTAGCTCGACTACTTCGCTGCCGTGCGCGGCCTCGTTCGTCGTGTAGCCGGCCTCACGAAGGGTGTAGACGAGATGCGCGCGGAGATCGTCGTCGGCATCGACGACGAGCAGATGGCCGCAGTCCCTTTGACGCACGGACAACTTCGCCTCCCGTGGCGTGGGCTGCAATCAGAGGGGCTGCTCGCGCAGCATAGCCATCAGCCCACTCGATCATCAAGACAGCTGTCTCGTGCGCACCGCGGCGCGCATGACGTCGGCCGGCGCGGGGACACCGGTCCAGAGCTCGAACGAGGCCGCTCCCTGGGCCACGAGCACGTCGAGCCCGTCGACGACCCGCGCGCCACGTGCCTCTGCCGCTCGAGCCGTCGCCGTAGCGGGATAGGGCAGGTCAAGGAGCGTCTGATCCGACCCGAGCTCGACCAGGACCTCCTCCCGCTCCGACGTCGCGTTCACGACGAGGTCGGCGTCCGCGACGTCCGGCGGCCACGTTCCGCGGCGTGCGAACTGAAGCGCGCCTGGTAGCGCGACCGCGAAGGCGGCGGCCGAGCCGCCGTCGCCGAGGATCGCCGCCCGCTCGAACTCGAGCCCCCTCAGGATTGCGGCATCCGTGCTCGTTCCGTGCAGCCGCCCGTCCCGGATGACGAGCGTGTTCACCGACGGGACGTCGGCGTCCACGAGCTTCGCCACCGCGAGCTTGTGCGGCGTCGTCACATTGGCGCCCGCAAAGCCGAGCGCGACGAGACCGCGGAGCGCGTCCTCGAGGCGCTCAGCTCGGACGGGGAGCGGAACGTACGCCCAGTCGAGCCCGCGCGCGGCGAACGCGGCGTTTTGCATCACGGGCGACAGCGAGCCCGAGACCGGATCGCCGAGCAGACCGACGAGCCGCGTCCGACCCGAAATCACGGCCCGCCGTAGCCGTGCGCGTTCGCGTAGTCCTGGAACGCCTTGAAGCTCGCCGTGAAGAAGTGGTGCTTCTTGTCCGGCTTCCGGACGAAGTACAGGTAGTTGACGTGCGCGGGATGTGCCGCCGCCTGCAGTGACGCGAGGCCGGGATTTGCGATCGGCGTCGGCGGCAGCCCGAGATGCTTGCGCGTGTTGTAGGGGGAGTCGCTCTGGAGCTGCGACTGGTGGATCGACTCCGTCGGCGGAATGTCGAGCCCGTAGCGAAGCGTCGCGTCGATGCCGAGCGGCATGCGCGCGTGCAGGCGGTTGTAGATCACGGCCGAAACGAGCTGCCGCTCGTCCGGCGACAGCGTCTCCTTCTCCACCATCGACGCGATGATCACTACGTCGTAGGGCGTCAAGTTCTTCGTGCCCGCAAAGCGGAGGTCGACCTTGTCCCAGTTCTCGCAAAAAGCATCGAGCTGTTCGTTCGCCAGCTCCGATGACGTTGTCTGGCGGAAGAACTCGTAGGTCGCGGGAAAGAGGAAGCCCTCGATCGTCCTCACCTTGCCGTGAAAACAGGATGGGACGCGCGGCGTCCGCGTTGCGGCGAGATACGTCCGCTTGGCGAGGCGAGGGCGCACGTGCCGCTTGCGCTGTGCGATCTTCGCGACCGCGGCGACGCGGTCGGCCATCTCGCGGCGGGTGAACCCTTCGGGGAAGACGATGTGGAACGGCTTCGGCATCGCGATCACCGTCTCGACCGTCCCGGTCGCCGTGGTTTTCGTCACCGTCCTGTAAACAAGCGTGCTGGAGCTGGTCGTCGGGCCGACAGCGGTCTCGCTGCCGCCGCCGCCACCGATCGCGGCGACCGCGAGCCAACCGAGCCCCCCGAGGACCAGGAGCAGCACGCCGAGCGCAAGTAGGCGGCGCCGCGCGACCTGCCGGGGATCCGGGCGCTGCGGCGGGGGCCCGGGCCGGGGTGGGATTACGCCCGGGCGCTCGCCCACGTGAGATAGCTCGACAACAGGTGCGCGGCGGCGCGCGCGTCCTCGTCCGCCGTCGCGGTCGCCATTTGCTCCGCGAGATCGGTCGTGAAGCGTTCGTCGAACGGAACGACGGGCACGCCCGTCGCGCCTGCGAGCGAGTCCATGAACGCCTGTGTCTCGCGCGCCTGTTCGCCCCGCTCACCGCGTAGCGTCAGCGGGAGGCCGACGACGACGCGCTCGACCTCGTGCTTGCGGATCAGCTCGGCGAGCTCGGCAAGACCTCGCTCGCTTCCCGCCCGTTCGACGACGCCAAGCGGGCGCGCGATCGTCCCGGTCGGGTCCGACACGGCAACGCCGGTGCGCGCCCGGCCGTAGTCCAGCGCCAGCACCTTCACTTCAGCGCGGCCGCGATCGCCTGCCTCCCTGCTTCGAGGGCGTCGCGCAGGCCGGCCGGATTCTTGCCGCCGGCCTCGGCGAGCGTCGGCCTACCGCCTCCGCCGCCCCCGATGTGGCGTCCGATCTCACGCACGAGCTGTGACGCGTCGAGGCCTTTGCCGACGAGCGACTCGTCGAGATTGACGACGAGATACGCGCGTCCGTCGTCGACCGAGCCGACGATCACGCCGACCGCCTTCTCCTGCTGACGCAGGCGGTCGGACAGATCGCGCAGCTGACCGCCTTTCAGGGCCCTTGCCTCGACGAGCACGACATCGCTCTCGCGCTCGACGATCGTGAAGTCGGCGGCGGCTTCCGCCTTAGGCTTCCGCGCCTCCTTGCGTGCCGCCTCGAGCTCCTGCCGGAGCTCGTCCGCCTCGAGGCGCGCGCCGTGGAAGAACGAGTACGCCTCCCCGGATGTGACGGCCTCGATCCGGCGGGCGCCCGCGCCGACGGAGCTCTCCGACAGGATCACGAAGGGCCCGATCTCCGCCGTCCAGCGCACGTGCGTACCGCCGCAGAGCTCGCGCGAGTAACCCGGAATCTCGATCACGCGCACCTGGTCGCCGTACTTCTCGCCGAAGAGCATCATCGCGCCGAGCTTGCGCGCCTCCTCGATTGGGGTCACGAAGGCATGCACGGGCAGGTTCTCGAAGATCTTCTCGTTCACGCGACGCTCGATCTCGGCGCGCTCGGCCGTCGTGAGCTGCTGCGGATGTGTGAAGTCGAAGCGCAGCTTGTCGGGCCGCACCGCGGAGCCGGCCTGGCGGACGTGGTCGCCGAGCACGTCCTGCAGTGCCTTGTGCAGCAGATGCGTCGCGGTGTGGTTCGCCATCGTCGGGAAGCGGTGCGACCAGGGGACGACTGCGCGGACGCGGTCTCCCTGTTGGAAGCCGCTGCCTTCGAAGACGAGCACCTGGTCGTCGCCTTCGAGCCGGATCGCCTCGCGCAGCGTCGCCTCCGCCCCGCTCTCTTCGTTGACGAGGTAGCCCGTGTCCGAGACCTGTCCGCCGCCGGCGGGGTAGAACGGGGACTCGTACAGGCTCACCTCGAAGAGGCCGTCGCCCCGGTCGTAGAACGCCGAGATCGCCGTGAGTACGTCCTTCTTCTCGTAGCCGACGAAATCCGTCTTCGGTCCCTCGACCTGGAACTCGATCGCGACGGACGCCCGCGAGCGCTCGCGTTGCTGCTCCATCAGCCTGGTGAACTCCTCCTCATTGATGCCGAGGCCACGCTCGCGTGCGAGCTCCTGCGTCAGCTCGAGCGGGAAGCCGTACGTGTCGTGCAGCCGGAACGCCTCCTCACCGGAGATGTCGCCGCCTTTCGCGGCCACCTCCTCGAACAGGCGCATGCCGCGCGCGAGCGTCTGGCCGAAGCGCTCCTCCTCGGCCGTGAGGATGCGATGGATCTCGTCACGGTGCTCGTCGAGCTCGGGATACCCCGAGCGCATCTGGTCGATCACGACGTCGGCGAGCCGCGCGAGATATGGCGGCTCGAGCCCGACGCGCCCGGCCTGCTGGACGGCCCGCCGGACGATCCGCCGCATGACGTAGCCGCGGCCTTCGTTCGACGGCGAGACGCCGTCCGCGGCGAGGAACGTCATGCCACGCCCGTGGTCGGCCAGGATGCGGTGGGCCTTCGTCGCCTCCGGCGAGTCCCCGTAGGCGATGCCGCTCTCGTCGGCGATCCAGCGCATGATCGCCTGGTAGCCGTCGGTCTCGTAGACGCTCATGACGTTCTGCAGGACCGCGGCCGTGCGCTCGACGCCCATGCCGGTGTCGACGTTCTGTTTCGGGAGCGGCGTCAGCTTGCCGTCGGGGTGCAGCTCGAACTCCATGAAGACGAGGTTCCAGAACTCGAGGAAGCGCTCGCAGCGCGTGCAGCTCGGCTTGCAGTCGGGCTCACCGCAGCTGTGCTCGATGCCGCGGTCGTAGTACATCTCCGTGTCGGGGCCGCACGGCCCGGGGCCGCCCACCGACCAGAAGTTCTCCGACGCGGGTAGCCGGACGATCCGCTCGGACGGCTGGCCGATCGCCTCCCAGTAGCGAACCGCGTCCTCGTCCTCGCCGAGCCCGAGCTCCGGGTCGCCGGCGAAGACGCTCACCCAGAAGCGCTCGGGCTCGAGCTTCAGGTGCTCGAAGACGAACTCCCACGCGAGCTCGATCGCGCCTTCCTTGAAGTACTGCCCGAACGAGAAGTTGCCGAGCATCTCGAAGAACGTCAGATGCGAGCCGTCGAGGCCGACCTCGTCGATGTCGTCCGTGCGGAAGCACTTCTGCACCGTCGTCAGCAGCGGTGCCGGCGGCTGTTCGCGGCCGAGGAAGAACGGCATCAGGGGCTGCATGCCTGCCGTCGTCAGCAGCGTCGAGCGGTCGTCCGCGCGCGGGATCAGCGAGGCGGAGGGCCGGAACGTGTGGCCCTTGGACTCGAAGAAGGCGCGGTAGCCTGCGCGGAGCTCGGCCGAGCTTTGCATCTGTGGGATTGTAGGGACGGTGATCTCGTGGCCCTCGCCCGCGCCGCGGTCGAACACCTAACCTCTGGGGTCTGACCCCGGAAGGTCAGACCCCGCCCTTTGGGTGGGCAGCCCGTCGAGCTATGCCTTCCGTGCGACGAAGACCGTGCTGTGGCGGCGGACGCGGATGGGCTCGCCGAGCGGCGGGATCTTGACCAGCGGCGCGAGCGCATCCCAGCTCGCCGCAAAGCGGCGCACGGTCGCGTCGTCCATCGTCACCCAGCCGCGCGTATCGCGCCGCTCGATGTCGGCGAAGTGGCGGCGGAGCACCTCCGCACCGTTGTCGCTGCGGAAGTTGAACTGCTCCATACGCGACGCGCGCTGCGCGAGGTCCCACAACTCGATCAAGTGCTCGACGTCGTTCGTCACGGCAACGAGCGTGCCGCCGGGCCTGAGCACGCGCCTGAGCTCGGAGAGCGCGCCGTCGAGCTCGGGCACGTGGTAGAGCATCCACGCGGCGACCGCCACATCGAACTCGCCATTGTCGAACGGCAGGGCCCGAACGTCGCCTACGCGGGCGTCGATTCCCTTCGCGCGCTGAGCCTCCACCATCGCCTCGGACTGGTCGATGCCGACGAGCTCTGCGCCAAGCTCCTCGACGATGCGCTGCGCGAGCTCGCCCTCGCCGCCGCCCACTTCGAGCACGCGCTGTGGCTCCGCCGCGGCAACCGCCTCGAGCGCGAACTGGCGCGGGTCGTCGCCCTCTGCGTTGGCGTACGCCGACTTGCGCGCGCGGAGGTTGTCGGGCGTGGCGTACTGCTGGCGAACGAATGTCGAGTCGTCGACGCCGGTCATCGACGAGCGGCCTTCGGCTCCACTTCCTCCTCTGCCGCGATCTCCTCGCGGATCTTCTCGAGCGAACGCCGGATCAGGCGTGACACGTGCATCTGCGAGATGCCGACCTGCTGCGCGATCTGCGACTGCGTCAGGCCCTTGAAGAAGCGGAGGTGCAGGATCTTCCGCTCGCGCTCGTCGAGCACGCGGAAGCCGGGCGCGAGCACCGCTCGGTCCTCCGAGACTTCGTATTGATGCTCCTCGGTGCCGATCGACTCGAGCGGATCGAGCTCCTCGCCGTCCTCCTGGCCGCCCCCCGACGACAGCGACAGCGATGAGTACGCACGTCCCGACTCCAGCGCCTCGAGCACTTCCTCCTCCTCGGTGCCGGCGGCCTTCGCCAGCTCGCTGATTGTCGGCGAGCGTCCAATCTGCACCGTCAGCTGCTCGACGAGCCGTGACAGCTGGACGTTGAGCTCCTGCAAGCCGCGCGGTACCCGCACCGACCAGCCCTTGTCGCGGAAGTGCCGCTTGATCTCGCCGATGATGTTCGGCGTGGCGTATGTCGTCAGCTCGACGCCGCGGTCGAGATCGAAGCGGTCGATCGCCTTGATCAGCCCGATCGCCCCGATCTGGACGAGATCCTCGAGCTGCTCGCCGCGATAGGAGTACCTGCGCGCGAGCGAGCGCACGAGCGACATGTACTGCTCGATCAGCTGCTCGCGCGCCTGGAGGTCGCCTTCCTCGTGGTAGCGGCGCAGCAGAACCCTGTCCGACTCGGTCATCCGCCCGCGCCCTCCAGCGCGATGCGCTTCGACAACTGCACCCACTCGAAGCCGCCGTCGTCTGTGATGGAGACGCTGTCGCAGACAGCCGCGAGGATGCGCGAAAGGTTCAGAGCGTCCGTGCCGCCGCGGTCGAGGTCGGCGCGAACGGCGGAGAACGGACCGACCGTCGTGCGGAGCTCGCCGTCGAGCAGTTGCACCCGCAGGGTCATCTCCCCTTCACCGCTCCTGCGTTCGAGCAACGCGTCGAGGGCGAGCTCGAGATCCTCTAGGTGCTCGAAGGTGAGATCGAGGCGCACCGCGAGGCCGCCCAACACGAGATAGGCGACGCGATGAAACGCCTCGTCCGCGGGCAGCGTGAGTGAGATCTCGTCACCGCTCAACGTGTCCCTCCAGTCCGACCCCTCGAATACAACGGCCGAGCGGCAACCTCGGTTGCGCGGGTGAGCGCTAGGAAGTTCACCCGCTGAGGATGTTAGGCGCTGCGTCGGATCAGCCCGGCCCCAACCACCGCGCCGTCGTCGTACAGGACGGCCGCCTGCCCGGTCGCCACGCCGTAGGTCGGGGCGGCCAGCTCGAGACGAAACCCGTCGCTTGTCGCCTCGACGTGCGCCGGGACCGACTCGGAGCGGTAGCGCAGCTTCGCCTCCGCCTGCTCGACCGGGACGTAGAGGCGCCCGCCGGCCTCGACGGTACGGCGGGCGAGCGAGGAGCGAGGGCCGACGACGATCGTGTTCGTGCGGGGGTCGGAGCTCAACGCGTACAGAGGTTGCGGGGCCGCGACCCCGAGGCCCTTCCGCTGGCCCGGCGTGAACCGCCAGTGACCGGAGTGGCGACCGACCTCGGCACCGTCCTCGTCGACGATCGCGCCCTCGGTGGGGACAAGACCGCGGCGCTCGAGAAAGGCGCGGTAGTCGTCGCCGCCGAGAAAGCACGCCTCCTGGCTCTCGCCGCGCGCCGCGACCGCGAGGCCGGCGCGCTCGGCCTCCGCGCGCGTCTCGGCCTTCGTCTGCTCCCCGAGCGGGAAGGCGATCCGGCCGAGCTTCGCCGGATCGAGCCGCGCCAGCATGTAGGACTGATCCTTCTCCGGGTCGGTGGCGCGGGCGAGCAGCCGCCGGCCCCTGTGCTCGACGATTCGCGCGTAGTGTCCGGTCGCGAGCCGGTCTGCGCCGGCACGACGCGCAAACGCGAGCAGGCGACCGAACCGGAACGCGCCGTTGCAGCGAATGCACGGATTCGGGGTCTCGCCGCGCGCGTAGCCGCGCACGAACGGGTCGACGACCGCGCGGCGGAAGTCGTCGCGGAGGTCGAGCGTGACGTGCGGGATGCCGAGCGCATGACAGGTCTCCCGTGCGGCGATCACAGCCTCCGGCGAACAACATGCCCGCTCTGCGTCCGGCCCGTCCGGATCGAGCCAGAGCCGCAACGTGACGCCGACCGCATTCGGCAGCGAACGCAGCAGCGCGACAGCGCTGTCGACCCCGCCGCTCATGGCGACCGCAACGCGCCCGGGCGAATGCTCCGCGCGAAACACGGGCCCGATCGCGTTGGCCAATGCGTCGACCGCGAGGGTCTCGCCACCAACAGCGGCGGCTTCGAGCAGCGTCAAGCCGACCAGGGATCGCTCCAGCCCGGGCGCCTCCGCATCGACGATCCGGTCGCGGTCAAGATCGAGCCGAACGAGCGCGAAGTCCGACCCGCGTGCGGAATCCCCGAGAACCTGAATCACGAAGCCAGGCTAGCGGCAATCGCCGCGAGTGCCGGCTTTGGCGGCGCTCGCCCACCAACGCTCTACTGGCCGCGAAAACATCATGGCGCGCAGCGCCGGTTTTCGCGGCCCCACCCTGTCGTGACCCGCGCCCGCTGTGAACCTGGTCATGCCAGGTGGGTGCCTTGCCGGTTTCGGCGAAACGCCTCGCCGGACACGGGCTCCCTCAGCAGTGGTGTTGGTTCTACGTTGGAATGCGCGAGCCACGAACAGGATCGGGCAGACGCAGAGTAGCGGCTACCTTGCGAATCGCCACTGAATCTTCTGTGTCCCGTGCAGGCCGAGCCGGTCCGCGAGCGCCTTGGTGATGTCGAACTCGCGGCCCGGGACGTTCGGGCCACGGTCGATCACCTGTGTCAGCACCTCTTTGCCGTGGTAGCGGATATAGAGCCGCACACCGCACGGCAACACCGGGTGCGCGACGCCCTGCGTGGTCTGCAGGAACGGCTGTCCACACGCAGTTCTCGGATGGGAGTCGTTCGGCGCGTAAGGTGCCGCACGCGCCGTGTAGTACCCGTTCTTCGTGCCTGGCACGACGACCGCGCCCGGAAGCTTCTTGCCGCTGTCGCCGTCGCGGCGCGTGATCGCAACGGCGGCGATTGCGGCGACGAAGCAGATCCCGGCCAGCCAGACCGTGCGCTGAACGAGCGCCGGCGTCACGTCGCGACGACGCGCAGCA
>JBKPGW010000153.1:0-6692 GCA_046729555.1 Actinomycetota bacterium
ATCTACGACACGTTCTTCACCTACAAGGGCGGCGACCTCGCCCATCCCCGGCCTCTGCTCGTGCAGTCATGGTCGGCATCGAGGGACGCACAGACGTTCGTGTTCAACCTGCGCAGGACCGCGCATTTCGCCGACGGGACGCCGCTGACGTCTGCGGATGCGGTTTTCTCGTTCCGGCGTCTGATCAACCTCAAAGGGAACCCCTCGTTCCTGCTCGACGGAGTCACGGCGTCGGCCCGGGGCAAGTACACCGTCGTCCTCCGCTCGAAGACTCCGAACGCGGCCCTCCCGGCGATCCTGACCAATACGTCGCTCGGGATCGTCAACTCGAAGCTCGTGCGCAAGCACGGCGGAACGGCGGCCGTGGGCGCCGACAGCAGCGACAAGGCCGAGAAGTGGTTCAACTCGGCGGCCTCTCGCGGCGCCGGTAGCGGGCCGTACCTGCTGCAGCGCTACAGCACGACGTCGCAGATCACGCTGGTGCCGAACCCGCGCTACTGGGGCTCGCGGAAGGCGGCGTTCAAGACGGTGGTGATCCGGAACATGATCGCGCCGACGCAGCTGATCAACATCCAGCGCGGAAAGCACGAGGTGGCGATCGACCTCTCTGCCGACCAGGCGCAGACGATCAGGGGGAACAAACGGCTGAACGTGAAGACACAGCCCTCGACCTGGATCTTCTGGTTGTTCGCGAACAACAACCCGGACATCTCGACGATGAGCTCGAACAAGCGCTTCCAGGCCGCCGTGCGCAACGCGCTCGACTACCGCTCGATCGTGAGAGTGGCCGGGCCGGGAGCGATCCAGGCGCCGGGGATCATTCCGTCGATGTTCCTCGGGTCTCTCCCGCGCAAGGAGGCGATGAAGCAGAACCTGGCGAAGGCCCGGTCCGAATTGGCTGCCTCTGGTGTGGGCAACCGGACGATCACGCTCGAGTTCCCGAGCGACCTGACCATCAACGGCGTGCCGTTCGCCTCACTGGCGCAGCGCGTGCAGGCGAACCTGCAGGCCACCGGCTTCCATGTCGACCTCGGCGGCGCAACAGTCGGGACGTGGCTGCAGAAGTACCGCGACGGGAAGATGGCCTTCGGGCTGTCGTTGTGGGGTCCCGACTATCCGGATCCGCTGGACTACCTGGCGTTCATGCCCGGGGAGCTGGTCGGGACACGGGCGGGCTGGCCGGCGGGCTCAGACCCGACGCTCGAGCGGCTGGCCGCCAAGGCGCGGATCACGACAGCCACGAAGGCCCGGCAGACGATCTACCGCCAGATCCAGCGACGGCTGAACGCGGTTGGTCCCTTCTTCCCGCTCTTGCAGCCGACGCAGGTCTTCGTGTCGACGAAGGATCTGAAGAACGCCGTGTTCAACGCTCAGTACCAGGTCGACGTCACGCAGGTGGCGCCGAAGTAGTCAACTGTTCGCGACGAGGGCGGCGGGATAGTCGTTGAGTTTTCGCCCGCCGCCTTCCTCGCAGACGAGGATGTCCTCGATCCGGACGCTGAACCGGTCCGGGATGATGATCGACGGCTCGTCGGTGAACGTCATCCCGGGCTCGAGCGGAGTCTCGTCCTCCGGCGAGATGAACGGACGCTCGTGGACGTCCAGGCCGATCCCGTGCCCCATACGATGGCGGAAATACTCGCCGAGGCCGGCCTCCTCGATCGGCCGGCGGCAGGCGGCGTTCACGGCGGAAGCCGGCGTGCCTGCGGCGGCGGCGGCGCGCCCCGTTTCTTGCGCCGCGAGCATGATCTCGTACGTCTCGCGGTAGTCGTCCCGAGGATCGCCGCAGTAGATCGTGCGACCGAAGTCGGAGCAGTAGCCGTCGACGACGCCGCCGAAGTCGAACATCACCGAGGTCCCGTCCGGCAGCGGCACATGCGCGGTCTTTGTGCCCGAGTCGAGGTCGTCGTCGTCGAGCCCGGTGAAGATGTGCGTCGTGAAGGAAGGCGTGCGTGACCCCGCCGCACGCAACTCATGCTCGACGGCTTCGGCGAGCTGCGCCATCGTCGCGCCGGGGACGACGAGCGGCGCCACGGCCGCCATCGCCTGCTCGACGGCCCGGATGGCGCGATGCATCGCCTCCAGCTCCTCCGAAGTCTTCACCCGGCGAAGCTCGTTCACGAGCGTCGAGCCGGTGCGGAGGCGGTCGAAGCCGAGGATTCGCCCGAGGTTCAGAACGGTCTCGGCCCAGACGCGGTCGCCGACAGCGATGGTGCCGGTGACGCCGAGGTCACGCGCGACACGCTCGAAGGCTGCCAAGCCGTTGTCGGTCTCGTTGACGATGACAAGCTCGCCCTCCGGCTCCTCCCGCAGGTCGAAGGCGGCGAACATGCGCGGGAAGACGAAGACCGGATTCGCGCCCGGCCGCAGGAACGCTCCCGCGACCCAGCCGTTCGCATACGCCGCCTCGCCGAAGTTCGGGATCTGCCGCTCGACGCCGGTCAGGTACTCGAGGTCGGCCGATGGACCGAGGAAGAGGACGTCGACGGCTTCCGCCTCCATCCTCTGCGCCAGACGCCGCTGCCGGTCCGCGTAATCGAACATCGCGGGCGAGTCTAAGCTCGGCGGCATGCGCACAGGACCTGACGTCGTGGTCGTCGGTGCAGGCATCGTCGGGCTCTCGATCGCGTTCCAGCTCTCGCGGCGCGGGGCGTCGGTCAAGGTGCTCGACCGTGCAGGCATCGGCGCAGGAGCCTCGGGCGTCCAGCCCGGCGGCTTCCGGCAGCAGTGGGGCACGCGCGTCAACTGCCTGCTCGCGCGCGAGTCGATGGGGTTCTACGCCGGCGCGCGCGAGCTACTGTCCATGCGGGTGGATCCGCGCTTCTGCGCGTGCGGCTATCTCTTCCTGGCGCATTCCGACAGCGCGCTCCAGCGCATGCGCGAGAACGTCGGCCTCCAGAACGAGCTCGGCATCGACTCTCAGATCGTCGCGCCGGCCGAGGCGGCCGAGCTCGTCCCCGGTCTCGACGTCGCCAGTGTGGTCGGCGCTGCCTGGGGCCCGAACGACGGCTACTTCGATCGGCCGCAGTCGCTGGTCGAGGCCTTAGGTGCCCTGGCCGACGTGCAGATCGGGGAGGTGATCGAGGTCCGCGACGAAGGTGCTGTTCGGCTTGCGACCGGTGGCGAGCTACAGGCCGACGCGGTCGTGGTCGCAGCGGGTGTCGAGACGCCGCGGCTCCTGCCCGAGCTGCCGATTCGCGCGGAGACGCGCCTCCTCTTCTTCAGCGAGCCGATCCGCGAACGGCTGCTCGATCCGCTGGTCGTGTCGCCCGAACGGCACTTTGCCGCGAAACAGCTCGGTGACGGCCGCGTGCTCGCCAGTGACCTCGCCGCGCGGGGGCCTGAGGACGGTGGGCGGGCGAACGTGCGCACCGCATTCGAGGAATTGCTCCCGCAGCTCGTCTTCGTCGCCTTCCCGACGGTCGTGGAGGGCCTCTACGACATCACGCCCGACCATCAGGCGATCCTCGGGCGCGTTCGTGACCGCGTCTGGGTCGCCGCAGGGTTCAGCGGCCACGGCTTCATGGTGGCACCGGCGGTCGGCCGGATCATCGCCGATTCGGTACTGGAGGAAAGCGAGGACGCCGCCCTCGGCGTGCTCGATGCCGGACGCTTCGCAGAGGGACGGCTCGTGCCCGAGCCTGAGGTCGTCTAATGGTGGGCCCGGACCGCCGCACGTAGCCGAGGGAGCACCTCAGTGCAGAGCAGCTCCACTCCGCGGGACTCCGGCGCTCCGTGTGGCGTTCCGAAGTCGACGCGTCCCGCGCCTGCGTCGAACACGGCCTCCGCGTGGGAGGCGACCTGCTCAGCGCTCCCCGCGAAGGCGAAGCGGTCGAGGACGTCGTCAGAGATCAGTGCTCCAGCGCCCTCGTCGTCGCCGGCCGCGACGAGCGCACGCACGCGTGCGACGAGCTCCGGTTCGAGTGAGACGGTCGGGTCGAGCTCGGCGACGACGGCGAGGTACATCGCGACCTCACGCCGCGCCATCCTGCGCGCACGGTCCGCGTCATCGTCGACCACCGTGACGGCGCCGAGCACGATCCTGACCTCCTGATTGCCGATCCGCTCGCGCAGCACCGGCACGACGTCCGGATTCGCGCTGCCGCCGACCTTCAGCTCGTGCGCGGCTTCACCGGCGAAAGTCGCCAGTCGCGGCGACCAGGTGCCGACGAGCAGCGGGACGCTTTGCCGAACGACCGGGTAACGCAGACGCTCGCCGGGCGCGAGCGAGAACATTCGGCCCGCGAAGCCCGAGTTGTCACCCCCGAGGAGACGGCGCACGACCTCCCACGCTTCGCGAATCGCCGTGACCGGATCGGACTGGTCGAGACCCAGCGTCTCGAGCCAGGACCCCCGCGCAAGCCCGAGGAAGGCGCGGCCCTCGCTCGCGGCGTCGAGCACGGCCGTCTGGCCTGCGATCTCGACAGGGTGCACGGTGAAAGGATTAAGACAGGAGGGCCCGACGCGGACGTGTTGGGTCGAGCGTGCGATCTCCAAGAGCGCCGGAAGCGCAGGCTGGAACCAGAGGTCGTTGAACGCGGTGACGACGGCGAAGCCCGCCTCCTCGGCGGCACGCGCCAGCGGTGCGTACTCACCGAGCAGCTTGTCGGTCTGAAGGCCGAGCCCGAGCTCGTGCCGGTCGTCGCTCACGTCAGCTCTTCGGTGCGGAGCGTTCGCTCTCCTATTCGTTCGATGCGCATCACGACCCGTTCGTCCGGATCCGGGCAACAGACGAGGGAGTCCTGCTCGAGCCAGTCGGATTCAGGGAGTTGGCGCTGCTTCGCGGGCAGGAGCGGCAACACCGACTGCAGCGCGTAGATGCAGAAGTGGCGCCCCTCGGGGATGCGGATCCGGCTCGACTCGGTCAGCTCGAAGTAGTCGCCGACCTGGAGCCCGCAGACCGAGCGGCCCTCGATCCGCTCGACGGTGACGCGCAGGTCGTAGAGCCGCATCTCGGTCATCGCCGGCCCAGCATATGCCGCTCTCCGGCTTCCACCTTGCAACGCCGCGACTTTCGTTCGATGATCGAGCCGCGCGTGCCTGCGCGCTCACCGAGTCAGGAGGCCGACGTGAAGAACTGGCGAAAGGCGGTGGCAGCCGCCGCGCTGCTTGCCGCAACAGCATCCGTGGCCGGGGTCACCCGAGGGACAGCTTCGACGAGTTCGGCGCAGCGCACCTGCGCGTTCCAGCTCCGCATCGGAGACGTGCTGCCGTTCACCGGAGGCCTGGCCGCGTACGGGGCGAATCTCGACCGCGCCGTCAAGCTTGCCGTGGCGATGCAGAACGCCTCGCTCAAGCGCTTGAGGCTTTCGAAGACATCCGTGAAACTCGTTGCCTCCGAGGACGGACAGACTCAAGCGGCTGCCTCGGTCGAGGCGGCGACGAAGCTGGTCAAGGCCGACCACGTCAGCGTGATCATCGGAGAGATGGCCTCGAGCGCGACGATTCCGATGGCGCAGTCGGTTGCAATTCCCAACCGCGTGGTCGACATCAGCCCGACGTCGAGCGCGCCGCAGATCACCGGGATCAAGGACAACGGCTACCTCTGGCGCGTCTATCCGTCCGACTACTTGCAGGGGCGGGTGCTTGCGCAGGCGGCGATCTCAGCCTTCGGGAAAGGGAAGACGGTGAACGTCGGCGCACGGAACGATGCGTTCGGCGCCGCGCTCCAGCAGCTCTTCGTCGCGCAGTACAAGAAGCTGGGCGGCAAGGTGGGCCAGAGCCTGCGCTGGAATCCCGATCAGGCGAACTACGACACAGAGGCAGGCCGGCTCGTCAGCGGCAGTCCGGCCGGGTTTGTGATCATCGACTTCCCGGAGACCTTTGCGAAGCTCGCACCGTCGCTCGTGAGAACCGGGAAGTGGCAGGCGTCGCGAACGCTGATGACCGAGGCGCTCCGGAACGAGGATGTGCTGAAGGCGCTCGGCAGCCCGGCCGACGGCCTGCGCGGAACGGCCGCAACATCCGTGGGGGCGCCGGCTCGCGCCGCCTTCGATGCGCTCTGGAAGAAACAGGTCAAGGGTGCCAAGCCCTACACGGGCTTCGAGGGGACCGCGTTCGACGCGGCCAATCTCGCTTTCCTCGCGGCCGTGAAGGCATGCTCGGCGACCGGGCCGAAGATCAAGACCCAGCTCCGCGCGGTTTCCGGCCCGCCGGGCACGAAGGTGACCTACAAGAAGCTCGACCAGGCAGTGAAGCTTCTGCTCGCGGGAAAGGACATCAACTACGAAGGTGCGTGGGGCCCGATCGACTGGGACAAGAACGGCGACCCGGGATCAGCTGTGTACGAGATCTGGAGATACTCGAACGGCCAGATCACCACACAGAAGACGATCACCTTCAAACCGTAGTGCGAGCAAAGGTCAGGGACGGCGGCGGCTTCGGAGAAGTCGCCGCCTACTCCCGCGCCATTCGCTTCGGCCCGCACGTCGCGGTGAGCGGGACGGCGCCGCTCGCTAACGGCGTCGTTCTCCACCCGGGCGACTCCTACCGGCAGACGCTCGCTGCGATCGAGCGCGCACTCGCGGCGGCGGCCGAGCTCGGGGCGGAGCACGCAGATGTCGTTCGGACCCGGCTGCTCCTGGCGCCGGAGTGTGACTGGAAGGAAGCGGCACGCGCGCACGCCGAGGTGTTCACGGGCGTGGAGCCGGCGAACACGACGTACTACGTCGGCTCGCTCATCCCTGAAGGTG
>JBKPGW010000154.1:0-6214 GCA_046729555.1 Actinomycetota bacterium
GTTCATCGGCTCGCACCTCGCCGACCGCCTGCTCGCCGACGGGCACGAGGTGCGGGCGCTCGACAACCTCGATTCGCAGGTTCACGCAGAGGGAGAGCGGCCCGTCTACCTCGCTTCCGACGTCGAGCTCCACCTCGGGGACGTGCGCGATCGCGACGCGGTCGGCCGCGCGCTCGACGGCGTCGACTCCGTCGTCCACTTCGCCGCCGCGGTCGGGGTCGGACAGTCGATGTACGAGATCGAGCGCTACACGTCGATCAACGCGATCGGCGCCGCTGTGCTCCTGGAGGGGCTCCTCGAGCGACGGGACGCCGTGCGCAAGGTCCTCGTCGCCTCCTCGATGTCGATCTATGGCGAGGGCCAGTACCGGAATCCGCGCACCGGCGAGTCTGGTCTCGCGCCCTGGCTTCGGCCGGAAGAGCAGCTCGCCGCACGCAAGTGGGACGTGCTCGCGGAGGACGGCACGCCGCTGGAACCGGAGCCGACGGCGGAGACGAAGCCGCTGCGGCCGACGTCGATCTACGCGATCAACAAGCGTGACCACGAGGAGATGTTCCTGGCGGTCGGCGCCGCGTACGGGATCCCGGCCGTCGCGCTGCGCTTCTTCAACGTCTACGGCGAGCGGCAGGCGCTCTCCAATCCCTACACGGGCGTCGCCGCGATCTTCTCGTCGCGGCTGTTGAACGACCGGCCCCCGCTCGTGTTCGAGGACGGCCGCCAGACCCGCGACTTCATCGACGTCCGCGATATCGCGCGCTGTTGCGGCGTTGCATTGACGGAGAGCGGCGCCGACGGTCGCACGCTCAATGTCGGCACCGGCCGGCCGACGTCGATCGCCGAGGTGGCCGAGACGATCGCGCAGGGGCTCGGCAAGGAGATCGAGCCCGAGCTCGTCGGCAAGTACCGCGCCGGCGACATCCGCCACTGCTACGCGGACACACGGCTCGCGGCGGAGCTGCTCGGCTTCCGCGCCGAGATCCCGTTCGAGGCCGGCATGCAGGATCTGCTCGCGTGGCTCGAAGGCCAGGAAGCCGAGGATTCGGTTGATGCGGCGCGCGAGGCACTGGTCGCTCGCGGCCTCGCGCGTTGACCGACCTCTCGGTCTCGATCGTCAACACGAACAGCCGCGAGCTGTTGCTCGCGTGCCTCGACACGCTCCGCGGGACGGACGCCGAGGTCGTCGTGCTCGACAACGCCTCGGAGGACGGCTCCGCGGACGCGGTGCGCGAACGCTTTCCCGGCGTCCGTGTGATCGCTCAGGACTTCCGCGCCGGCTTCGCCGCGAACCACAACACCGTCATCCGTGCGACGAGCGGCCGCTACGTCTACGTCCACAACGAGGACACGACCGCCGGCGAGTGGGCGTTCGACCGCATCGTCGCCTACCTCGACGCGCATCCCCGTGTCGCGGTGCTCGGCCCCCGGCTCGTCTATCCAGACGGCCGGCTGCAGGACTCGGCTTGGCGCTTCCCGACGCCCCTCGTCAGCACGCTCGGCCTGCTCACGGTGGGGAAGCTCGGCGTCAAGCAGTCGCGTGGAGATGCGGCGCGCCCCGTGGACTGGGTGATGGGCGCCGCGCTCGTGCTCCGGCGCGAGGCGCTCGAGCAGGTCGGGCTCTTCGACGAGGACTTCTTCCTCTACTCCGAGGAGGTCGACCTGCAGTTCCGGCTGCGGCGCGCCGGGTGGGAGGTGCACTACTTCCCCGCCGCGACGGTCGTCCACCATGAGTCGCAGTTCAGCGCCGAGATCCCGGAGCGGCGGATCAACGAGATGTGGCGCAGCCGTCACCGTTACTGGCGCAAGCACCACGGTGCCACCGGCGCGCGCGTGGCCGCGCTCGCGACCGGTGCGCAGTACGCACTGCGGGCGGCCGCCGCGCCGCTCGCGCGGCGGGATGCGCGCCGCATGCTCCTGCACGCGCGCGACTCGTGGCGTGTGACGGGCCCGGGCCTGCGCGAGCTCGCCGACGAATGGAACGGGCGTGTGGGCGCTTCGGCGCGGCGCTAGAGGCGCGCCGATCCTGCTCCTGGCGCTGCCCCTGCTCGGGGTGGTGCGCGCGCTCCCGGCCACCGGCGTCGGGTTGTGGCTGCGACTCGTGGCAGCCTCGTTGGTGCTGCTGATCCCCGGGACGCTCGTCGCGCGGGCGCTGCGGTTGCGCGGCGCCTCGGCGACCGTCGCGTTCGGGCTGGGCGCGCTCGGGCCGGCGCTCCTGCTCGTCTTCCTCGTCCACAGCTCGATCTGGCTCGCGCTCTGGTCGCTCGCCGTGGTCGCCGTCGTCGCGCTGCCGTTCGCTCTGCGCGTCGTCTCCGGGCCACCGGCGTGGGACACGCTCACCGTGGCGCTCGTCGGCCTCGTGCTCGGCGGGGTGCTGTGGCACGTCGCCGGTGTCGTCAACGGCGACGCGCTCTTCCATCTCGGCCGCGTCCGCAAGCTCGACGCGTTCGGCGACTTGCACATTCGCTCGGTCGACGAGTTTCGCGACGGAGGGCTCCATCCTGGGTACGCGTTCCCGCTCTGGCACGCGTTCCTGGCGCTGGTCGCGAAGCTCGCCGGCGTCGACCCCACGCAGGTCGTGCTGCACGAGCCCAGCGCCGTCGCTCCGGTCGCCTTCGCGGTCGTGTACGAGGCGGGCGTCGCGCTGTTTCGCTCGGCGGCGATGGGCGTCGGCGTGCTCGCCGCGGCGGTTGCGGCCGCGATGTTCGCGCCCGGGCACGGCGGCTCCTACGCCTTGCTGGGCCAGCCCGGGACGCTCGACCGTCACGTGCTCGTGCCGGCGGCGCTGACGCTCTTCTTTCTCTTCCTGCGCCACCCGGGCCCGTCGCTGGCGCTCGCGCTCGCGGCAGTCGGGGTGGAGGTGTTCCTCGTGCACGCGAGCACCGCGGTCTTCCTCGGGATCGCGCTCGGAGGCTTCGCCGTCGCGCGCGTCGTGCTGACACGCTCGGACGTGCGTGCCAACGTGGGCGCGCTCGCGTCGCTCTTCCTGCCCGTCGGGGCCGTGCTCGCGTGGCTCTTCCCGATCATCCGCGAGACGGCCTCGCACTCGCCGTCTGCGGGCGAGTTGGAGCGTTCGCTGATGAAGTACGCGGACGAGCTGCACGTCGACTCGCTCCATCGCTACGCCCTCCGGCCTGAGGTCGTCTCGCGGGGCGGCGCGATCGCGGTCGCGGCGCTTGTTGTTGCACCGCTCGCGGCGCTGGCAGCGCGTCAGCGGTGGGCCGCGTTCGTGCTGGGCGGGACGCTCGCGATCCTCGGGATCGAGCTGATCGTCTGGGTCTTCCCGCACTTCGCGGATGCCGTCTCGGTGTCGCAGGCGCGGCGGCTCGCCGGCTTCGTTCCGTTCGCCTTCGCACTTGCCGGCGGTGCCGCCGTGCTCGCACGGCTGGTCGGCCCGCTGGTCGTGCCGCTCGCGCTGGGTGCCGGGATCGGATTGCAGCTTGCTTTCCCGGGGGATTTCGGACCGGGATTGACGGAGGGCGGTCCCGCCACGGCGACCTGGATCGCGGCCGTCGGCGGTGTCGTCGCGTTGGCCGTGGGCTTGTTCCTCGGACGCCGGCTCGACGCCCGCGGCGTAACGGCCGCGACGGCGGTCGTCGTCTTCACTGTCCCCGTCGCCGTGCACGGGCTCCGCCACTGGAGCCCCGCCGCGGCGGAGGACTCACACGCGCTCACGCCCGGCCTGCTCGCGCAGCTTCGCGACGACGTGCCGAAGCGGGCGGTCGTCTTCTCCGACCTGGAGACGAGCTACCGGATCGAGGCCTTCGCTCCTGTCTATGTCGCGGCGGCCCCGCCGGCGCATGTCGCCGATACCAAGGCGAACAGGCCGTACAGCCGCCGCCTCTCCGTCATCCGCTACTTCGCGAGCGCCGACCCGGCGATCCTCGACCGCTACCACGCCGACTGGCTCGTCGTCGACCGGCAGCGCTTCCAGATCAAGCCCGCCTGGCCGCTCGTCTACGAGGACGCGCGCTACGCGCTCTACCATCGTTCCGCGTGAAAGTCCTGCTCGTGACGATGTACTTCCCGCCGGCGGGCGGCGGAGGAGTCCAGCGTCCGCTCAAGTTCGCGACGCACCTTCCGGCGCACGGGATCGAGACGCACGTGCTCGCGCCCGACGATCCGAAGTGGCTGCACGCCGATCCGGGGCTCGCCCCGCCGACGCAGGCGTGGGTGCACCGGGCACGCTACCTCGGCCCGCGCGCGCGCCGCCTCGCGGACGAGCTGCACGGCCGCCGAAGGCTCGACCGGCTTTCGCGGCAGGCACGGTCCCTCTCGCGTCGCGTGCTCGTCCCGGACGAGAACGTTGCGTGGAACCTGACGGCGATTCCGGCGGCGGTGCGGATCGTGCGCTCCGAGGGAATCGACGTCGTGCTGACGACGTCTCCGCCCAACTCGGTCCACCTGATCGGCGCGGCCGTGAAGCGCACGACCGGCGCGCGCTGGGTTGCCGACCTGCGCGACTCGATCGCGGCGCACCCGCATCGGCGCGTCGAGCGCGCAGCGGTGCGCGCCAAGGAGAAGGTGAGTGCGTCGGTCTCACGGCTTGTCGCGCGTCACGCCGACGTCATCGTCGCGGCCTCGGAGGCGATCGCCGACGAGGCGCGCACGCTCGAGCCGGCCGGCGTCGTGACGACGATCCTCAACGGCGCGGACTTCGACGACTTCGCGGGACTCGAATACCGGCGGGGCGACCGCTTCCGCATCACGCACACGGGCAGCTTCTTCGGGAAGCGGGATCCGCGGCCGTTCCTCTCGGCTCTGGCCGAGTCGGGGCTGGAGGACGTCGTCGCGCGCTTCGTCGGCGACTTCCGCGTCTCGGATCGCGAATGGGCGGAGTCGCTCGGTCTCGGCGCGCGGCTCGAGCTCCACCCGTACGTCTCGCGGCGTGAGGCGCTCGCGCTGCAGCGGGACTCGGACGCGCTGCTGTTGCTGATCCCCGACGCGGGTGGACGCGGCCAGGGGGTGCTGTCCGGCAAGGTGTTCGAGTACCTCGCGGCGGAGCGGCCGATCCTCGCCGCCGTCCCGCCCGAGGGCGCTGCAGCGGAGCTGATCGTCGACACGGGCACGGGCGTCGTCGCCCCGCCGGACGACGTGCCGGCGCTGACGAGAGCGCTGACCGAGCTGCACGAGCGCTGGCGGGCCGGCAGCCTGGACGGCACCGTCCTCTCACCGGAAGACCGTGAGCGACTCGGCCGCGGCGCGCGCGTGGAAGAGCTTGCGGAAGTTCTGCGGGGGCTCGAGTGAGACTCAGCGGCGTGCTCTTCCTGGCGACGCTCTTCTGCGTCACCTGGGAGAAAGTGCACTGGAACGTCGCCGGCGCGGTCGGGATCGCCGATGTCTTGACGATCCTGTTTCTCATCGCGTTCGCGCTCGAGTGGAGCGGGCCGCGCTTTCCCCGCACCACCGTGACGGTGCTCGCGATCTTTGCCGCGCTGCTCGTGATCTACCTCATCGGCTTCTTCAACATCGAGACGAAGCAGTCGCTCGACCAATGGGGGAAGGGGATGGTGAAGTTCGTCCTCCACTTCCTCTTCCTGGCCGCAGGCGTCGCTTACCTCGCACGACGCTCGCTCGCGTTCTACTGGCGCGCGGTCGCGGCGCTGACTCTCGGGCTCGTCGCGAACAGCGCCTACGGCGTGCTGCAGCTGCTCGCGGCGCGTGCGGGTGTGAACCTCGACCACAGAGTGCTCGCGCCGCTGACGGGCGGCGCCAGCTCGATCAACGTCTACGGCGCGATCGGCGGCACCACCGTCTACCGGCCGAATGCGCTGACCGGCGACCCGAACCATCTCGCGGTGATGCTGTGTGTGCCGCTGCTGATGCTGCTGCCGCTCTACCTCCGGCTCGAGCGCGGGCACCGCCTGCGCGTGCCACTGGCAGTTGTGCTTGCGTTCCTGTTCCTCGTCCAGCTGACGACGCTCTCGCGGAGCGGTCTGCTCGGGATCATCGTCGGGCTGCTGATCCTCGCCGTCCCGTACCGGTCGAAGCTGACTTCGCGGGCGCTGCTCGTGCCGCTGGCGGGCATCGCCGCGGTGCTGCTCGCGGTCGTCTGGGAGCGGCGGCACTACTTCGAGGTGCTCGTGCGCTCACGGCTGGAGACGAGCGGCCGCTCGGAGAGCGCGCACTTCGCCGTCTACGACTTCGTTCCGCAGATCCTCCATTCGCATCCGCTCTTCGGCCTCGGGCTGAACACCTTCTCCGTCTACTACGAGTTCGT
>JBKPGW010000155.1:0-13939 GCA_046729555.1 Actinomycetota bacterium
CCAACCTTTCGCTTTCGCTCGATTTTGGGACCGCCGCTTCGCGGGGACCGCGCGGGGGCTGAGCCCCCGCGCTCCTGGGTTGGGCGGCGATCGTCTTCAACCGTCCGTGTCGCGGTGCCTTCGGCATCGCGGCACGGATCAGTACGCCTCCCGCCAAGGCCGCTACGCGTGCCTTGGCGTCCGGCCTTGTGTCGACGGTTGGCGTGCGTCTCGCGACGCCGCGGGGCAACTCGCTTCCCTAGTCCGGCCTGCGGTGGAGAATGCGGGCGATGGGAATCCAGCTCGATCAGCGGCCCAGGGCTGACGGCCGCGCCCACTGGTTCCAGCCGCCTCGCCTGCTGACGCTCGCCGACGAGGGCGAGCGCCACGCCAGCTGGCTCGAGCTCTTCTTCGACCTCGTGTTCGTGGTCGCCATCACGGAGCTGTCCCACTACCTCGTCGGGGATCACTCGGCAGGTGGCTTCCTGCGCTTCGCGGCGCTGTTCGTTCCGGTCTGGGTCGCGTGGCAGGGCTACATGGCGTATGCGACGCGGTTCGACACGGACGACCTCGGGTTCCGCGTCGCCTACTTCGGCGCGATGCTGGCGATCGCCGCGCTGGCGGTGCTGATCGGGGACGTTGCGCACGGCGAGCACACCGCCGCGTTCGCCGTGGCGTACGTCGTGCTGCGGACGATCATGCTGGCGCTGTACTGGCGCGCCTGGCTCGCGGTGCCCGAGGCGGGCGTGCTGATTCGGTTCTACGGCCTCGGCTACTCGGCCGGTGCAGGCCTGTGGCTGGTCTCGCTCCTGTTCCCGACGCCGTGGCGCTATGTCGTCTGGATCGTGGCGCAGATTCTGGAGCTGAGCCTGCCGCCGCTCTCGACGCAGCTGCATCGCCGCATCCCGACGAGCGCCACCCACCTGCCCGAGCGGTGGGCGCTGTTCACGCTGATCGTCCTCGGCGAGTCAGTGGTCGCTGTCGCTGTGGCGACCGCAGGCGCCGACTGGCACTTCACCTCCGCTGCGGCGGCGGTGCTCGGCTTCGCTTCGGTCGCGGCGATCTGGTGGCTCTATTTCGACCGGCAGGGTGGCGTCGTCCTGCGCGGCTCGACAGTGTCGATCGTGATCTACTCGTACGCGCACCTCCCGCTGCTGATCGGGCTCGCGGCGATGAGCGCCGGGCTGCGGCTGGTGATCGAGCGCGCCGGCCACGATCATCTCGGCGCGGGCGCAAGCGTGGCCTTCCTGGGCGGCGCCGCGGTGTTTGTCGTGTCGCTGATGGTCACGCGGCTTGTGACCGTGCGTGGACAGCACGGGCTGGGGGTGGCGCTCAAGCTCGTAACGGCTGCGCTGATCCTCTGCCTGATCGCCGCCGAGTCGGTTGTTCCTCCACTGGCGATCGCCGCCGCCCCGGCGGTGGTCCTGTCCGCTTTCGTGTTCGTCGAGGCGACGGTTTGGCGCACGGCGTGATGAGGCTCTTCACCGATCTCGCGCGCGAGTTCCACCGCGTTGTCCGCGGCGCGACGGCTGAGCACACGAAGTTCCGCCGGCGGCTTGCGACGACACTGCTGGTCACCCTTGTCGTCGACGCGATCGGAAGCGTCCTGATGTACGTCCTAGAGCACGGCCACCAGCGGTCGCAGATCGGCTCGCCCTTCCAGAGCTTCTTCTGGGTCACGACTCAGCTGCTCACGGTGTCGTCACAGATGCCCAACCCGGTCACGACCGGCGGCCGGATCGTCGACATCTTCCTCGAGCTGTGGGCGATCACGGTTGTCGCGACGCTCGCCGGGTCGTTCGCCGCGTTTCTGCAGAAGAAGTAGGTTGAACGTGTGCGCGCGAATGCATTCCTGAGCCGCGCCGAGAACGCCACGCGGAGCTCGAAGCGCGTCGCGCTGAGGGAGACGGTCGAGTACGTCGAGCTGATCAGGGACATCGCGGCCATGGCCAATTCGGGCGGCGGTGTGATCGTGCTCGACGGTGTCGCCGGCGTGGACGAGGAGCTGATCCACGAGCGGCTCGAGCAGTACGCTGAGCCGGACTTCGAGGGCTTCATGGTCGAGCCGCTGACGCGGAACGGCCGGCCGTCGACTGCGGTCCTCGTCGAGGAGGTGCGGAACACACCGCTCGTCTTCGTGCGGCAGGGCCGCTACCGAGATTCGGACGGCATCGAGCACGTCGCGTTCGCACGTGGCGGCCTCTATTTCCGTCACGGCGCGAAGAGCGAGCCGGCGACGGGCGAGGACGTCCGCGACTTCATCCGCCGCCAGCTCGAGGTGACGCGGACGCAGTGGCTCGCGAACATCCGCCAGGTGATGCACGCGCCGGACGGTGCGGAGGTCGCGGTGATCGAGACGGCGGAGCGCGACGAGGAGGGCCGGCCGACGCTGATCAGGCTGACGACGGACCCGCACGCCCCGCTGTACGGGCAGGTCGATCCCGACCAGTCCCATCCCTACCGGCAGAAGGAAGTCATCCGCGAGGTGAACGCGCGTCTGGGCGAAGGGACGGTCAACGCCTTCGACGTGCTCAGTGTTCGCCGCGTCCATGCGATCTCGGAGGAGACGCGGCCGGAGTTCGTCCACGTCCCGAAGTTCGGCTCCCCGCAGTACAGCGACGCGTTCGTGGACTGGCTCGTTGCCGAGCACCAGCGCGACCCGGCGTTCTTCGCGAACGCGAAGAGGCGCTATCTCGCGACGCGACCGCGACGCAGAGCTGCGTCGAGTCCGTAACCTCTGAGCCGACCACTCGCGAAAGGAGCAGCCTTGGCCGGCAAGCCCGTCCACATCGAGGTCCCGGCGCAGGACACGAGCCGGGCGCAGGACTTCTACAAGAACCTGTTCGGCTGGGACTTCCAATCGATGGAAGGTCCGCAGGAGTACCACATGGCGCGACTCTCCGAGGACTCCGGCAGCGCCGTGTTCCCGGGAGACACGGGCGCGATCCGCGTCTACTTCGACGTCGACGACATCAACGCCGGCGCGGCAAAGGTCAAGGAGCTCGGCGGCAAGGCCGACGACCCGCAGCCGGTGCCGGGCATGGGCTGGTTCGTCACGGGCGCCGACACCGAGGGGAATCCGATCGGCCTCTGGCAGAACGACCCGTCGGCGTCGATGCCGGAGTAGCGCCGGGTCAGATCGTCCAGGTGTCGCCGGCACCGAGCAGAGCCGCGAGGTCGCCCTCGCGTTTCTCCCGGGCGACCTCGAGCTGCTCGGCCATCAGCTCGTCGTAGACCGGGCGCTCGACGTCCCTGAGCACGCCGATGGGCGTTACGCCCGAGGTTCCCTGTGTGAGCCGGCTCAACGCAAAGGCGGCGCTCGGCTCCGGATGATGCGCATCGTGCACGAGCAGCTCCGACTCGTCGGTGACGTCGACGATCTCGACGCTCCCGTCGGCACGCTGCCGCACGCCCTTCTCCGCCTCCTCGCCGAAGCGGATCGGCTTGCCGTGCTCGAGATAGATGCGGTTCGTCTTGTCCTCGCGGACGAAGTCGAAGGCGCCGTCGTTGTAGATGTTGCAGTTCTGGAAGATCTCCACGAACGCGCTGCCGCGATGCGCCGCCGCCACGCGCAGTACGTCGGTCAGGTGGGCCCGGTCCGTGTCGATCGCCCTTGCCACGAAGGTCGCCTCGGCGCCGATCGCGATCGAGAGGGGATTGAACGGCCAGTCCAGCGAGCCCATCGGCGTCGACTTCGTCACCTTCCCCAGCTCGCTCGTCGGCGAGTATTGGCCCTTCGTCAGCCCGTAGATCTGGTTGTTGAACAAGAGGATCTTGATGTCCACGTTGCGCCGCAGCGCATGGATCAAATGGTTGCCGCCGATCGAGAGCGCGTCGCCGTCGCCGGTCACGACCCAGACCGACAGATCGGGCCGGGAGGTCGACAGGCCGGTCGCGATCGCGGGCGCGCGGCCGTGGATCGAATGCATCCCGTACGTCTCCATGTAGTACGGGAAGCGCGCCGCGCAACCGATCCCGGAGACGAAGACGATCTTCTCCTTCGGCACGTCCAGCTCGGGCATGAACGACTGGAGCGCGGCCAGGATCGCGTAGTCCCCGCAGCCCGGGCACCAGCGGACCTCCTGGTCGGTCTTGTAGTCCTTGGCGGTCAGCTTGCCGTTCGTCGCCACGCCTCCGATGATAGACACAGTTCCACATGAGGCATCTGGCCCTCCCCGTCCGGGATCAGGAGCGGTCGCGCCGCTTCTATGAGACCTACTTCGGCTTCGGCGCCCGGCCGGCGCGGCGATACGACCACGGCGTCCTGATGCTCTACGACGCCGACGGCTTCTCGCTCGCGCTCGGGCCGACCGAGGAGGAGATCGCGCTGCCGCCCTTCCTCCACTTCGGCGTCCACGTCGAGAGCCCGGAAGCCGTGCGCGCCTTTCGTGCGCGCCTGCGCGCCGACGGCGTCCCGATCGTCGAGGAGTGGGAGGAGCCGGAGTACGTCAGCGTCAAGTGCCGCGATCCGGATGGTTACGTGGTCGAGGCGGCGTGGGAGCCACACCTGCGATGACGACTCTGCGCGGAAGCTGCCACTGCGGCGGCGTGAAGTTCGAGGTCACCGGGCTTGCGGACGCTCTTCGCTACTGCCACTGCACGACGTGCAAGAAGCTCTCGGGTGGCGGCGGGACCGTGAATCTCCGTGCGCCCACCAGTGGGATCCGAATCCTCGAGGGACAGGCCCTGCTGCAGACCTACCGGCCGGCCGAGGGGACCGCGAAGACGTTCTGTCTCGCGTGCGGCTCGAACCTGTTCGGCGGCGGCTGGCCGGAGTCCGAGACCACAAGCGTGCGCATCACGGCCCTGGACGACCCGGTCGATGCGCGACCTAGCGCGCATCTCTACGTCCGCTCGGTCGCGCCCTGGGAGCACCTCCCGGACGACGGCGCCGAACGCTTCGAGAAGACCTCCAACTAGCTCTCTCGGCCGAGCGCCTTCAGCGTCGTCTCCACCGCTTCTCGCGCGAAACCGATTGCTTCCGGATTCGTCGGATCTCGCTCGCGCACCTCGAGCGCACGCTCGAACTCGGCGAGCGCCGCCTCGTAGTCGCCGGCCTCGTAGTGATGCCAGCCGAGGTTGTTCAGCAGCGGGCCTGCCCAGTAGGCAGCGTCGGGCTCGGCTTGCGCGAGCGCGAGGCCGCGTTCCGTCCACTCGATCATCTTCTCGGGGACGGCGATCGCGACCATGTGGGCGGCGTCGCCGGCAAGGTAGTAGAGGTCCCTCTCGGACGCCCGTGCAAACGCCGACTCGAACAGCGCGACCGAAGCCGCGCCGTCGCCGCTCGAACGGAGCTTCCGGCCTCGCTCCAAATCGATGCGCACCCGTGCGATCGCGCTCTCGCCTGCGAGCGCCTCGGCCTCGCGCAGCAGTTCCTCGGAGGCGTCGAAGTCGCCGCGCAGTCCTTCCACGCGCGCAAGCTGCGTCAGGACCTCTGCTCGGCCCTCGCCGCTCGACTCCATCTCCAGCTGCTCGCGAAACCGTTGTTCGCTCGCATCGAGGTCGTCGAAGTCCCAGAGTGGCCGCAGGCGATCCGGCATGCGGCCACTCTAGGACTTGGGCTCTAGTGCGAGCAGCGGACGTGCTTCGCGACCTGCCTCCTCGGGCTCGCTCAAGCGTCGATCGGAATGTGCCCCGGCTCGGATGCCACACGGTCGAGCCACACACGCACGGCTGGGTACGGCTCCAGCTCGAAGCCGCCCTCTTCGGCGACGTGCGTGTAGCCGTAAAGAGCGATGTCCGCGAGTGAGATCGAATCCCCTACGGCGTACGACCGACCGTCGAGGTGCTGATCGAGCACCGCGAGCACACGCCGACCCGCCGTCATCCGCTCAGGAAGCCTGTCCGCGAACTCCTCTGGCCGTCCTGAGTACGCAACCCAGAAGCGCACGACTGCGATGGCGGGCTCTAGGTCGTACTGCTCGAAGAACATCCACTGCAGCACCTGCGCGCGTTCGTACGGATCTGCGGGAACGAACCGTGTGCCCTCGCCGAAGTACCAAAGGATCGCGCCGGACTCGCCCAGGGAGCGGCCGTCGTCGAGCACGAGCGTCGGCACCCGAAGCGACGGATTGAGCCCGCCGAGCACCTCCGGCCGATTCGACCGGTCGACGACGTCCATCGTGCGCCGCTCGTACGGGATCCCGAGGTGCGCGAGCAGAAGCCGAACCTTGTAGCAGTTGCCCGAGACGGGGCTGTCGTAGAGGAGGGTCACAGCGCGCGCCGCATGCAGGCCGTCCTCACGTTTCTTCGCGCGCGTGCCATGCCCGCAGGCGGGGCAGCCAGCGGGGAACGTGCGCGCCGTGCGAGCGTGCCGCGACCGACGGTGACGAAGAGCATCACCGTCCATGCCACGAGCGCCACGCCGGGAAGCGCAACGGCTGCACCGAGCGCAGCCGTCAGAGGCTCGATCTCGGACCCGCCGCTCCAGAGAATGAGCGCGGGGATCACGATCGTGACCGTGCCGGGCAGGAGCGCGATCGTGCGCACGTGGCCCAGAAACCGCGGTTTACGCGCTGACTGAACCGTCAATCACCTCCCTGCAGGGGAGAACATCGGAGCCCGAAGACGGTCTCTGACGGGATTCGGTTGGTGAACCTCCTGCGCGGAGGTGGGAGCCAGAAAGGGAATCGGCGGCGATCCCAGCTACCTCGCGCCCGTGGGGACTGGCGGCGAGATAGCGCACTCTGGCTCCCACCTCGAATGACGACGAGCGCCGCGTCAGGCGTCGACCATGGCGTCGATCGCCTCGGCGACCTCGCCGGCGCGGAAGGGAATCCCGCGGACGAGGTTGAACCCGGTCGCGTCGACGAGGAACTCCGCGCGGATCAGCTTCTGCAGTTGTCCGAGGTTGATCTCTGGCACGAGCACCTTGTCGTACCGGCGCACGACCTCGCCCGTGTTGCGTGGGAACGGATTCAGATAGCGCAGGTGCGCGTGCGCAACCTTCTTCCCGGCAGCGCGCACCCGGCGTACGCCGGCCGCCACCGAACCGTAGGTCCCGCCCCAGCTGAGGACGAGCGTGTCGGCGCCGTCCGGATCGTCGACCTCGAGCTCCGGGATGTCCTGGGCGATGCCGGCGACCTTCTGCGCGCGGAGTCGCACCATCAGGTCGTGGTTCTCCGGGTCGTAGCTGACGTTGCCGGTGACGTCCTGCTTCTCGAGCCCGCCGATGCGGTGCTCGAGGCCAGGGGTGCCGGGAATCGCCCACGGGCGTGCGAGCGTCTCCTCGTCACGGCGGTACGGCTGGAAGTCCGCGCCGTTCGCCTCCGCGAAGCCCGGGTCGATCGGCTTGATCTCGTCGAGATCGGGCAGCAGCCAAGGCTCCGAGCCGTTGGCCAGGTAGGCGTCCGAGAGCAGGAAGACCGGCGTGCGGTACTTGACCGCGATGCGCGCCGCCTCGAGCGCGGCGTCGAAGCAGTCGGACGGCGTCGCAGCGGCGATTACCGGCACGGGCGACTCGGAGTTGCGCCCGAACATGACCCCGAGCAGGTCGGCCTGCTCCGGCTTGGTCGGCATCCCGGTCGACGGGCCGGCGCGCTGGATGTCCACGATGATCAGCGGCAGCTCGAGGGTGATGCCGAGGCCGATCGTCTCCTGCTTCAAGACAATGCCCGGCCCGCTCGACGTGGAGACGCCGAGCGATCCGCCGAAGCTCGCGCCGAGCGCGGCGCCGACAGCCGCGATCTCGTCCTCCGCCTGGAACGTCCGCACGCCGAAGTTCTTGTGCCGCGCCAGCTCCTCCAGGACGGACGAGGCGGGAGTGATGGGGTAGGCACCGAGGAAGAGCGGCAGGCCTGACTTCACCGACGCGGCGATCAACCCGTACGCGAGCGCCTGGTTCCCGGTGATGTTGCGGTAGAGCCCAGGCCTGAGCGCAGCCGGCTTCACCTCGTACTGCACGGCGAAGGACTCGGTCGTCTCGCCGAACGCGTAGCCGGTCTGGAACGCCTTCACGTTCGCCTCGGCGATCTCGGGCCGCTTGGCGAACTTGCGACGCAGGAACTCGATCGTCCTCTCCGTGGGGCGGCCGTACAGCCACGACATCAGCCCGAGCGCGAACATGTTCTTGGAGCGCTCTGCCTCGCGCTTCGTGATCCCTTCGATCTCCTTGAGCGCCTCGATCGTCATCGAGGTGAGCGGGATCGGGTGGACGTCGAACGAGTCGAGCGAGCCGTCCTCGAGCGGGTTGCTCTCGTAGCCGGCCTTCTGGAGGTTGCGGTCGGTGAAGGCGTCCTTGTCGACGACCAGGATCCCGCTGGGCGGAAGATCCTTCAGGTTCGTCTTGAGGGCGGCCGGGTTCATGGCGACGAGAACGTTCGGCGCGTCCCCGGGCGTGAGGATGTCGTGATCGGCGAAATGGAGCTGGAAGCCCGAGACGCCCGGGAGCGAGCCCGCCGGCGCGCGGATTTCCGCCGGAAAATCGGGGAAAGTGGCGAGGTCGTTGCCCAGCAGGGCCGTCTCAGAGGTGAAGCGGCCGCCGGTGAGCTGCATGCCGTCGCCCGAGTCCCCGGCGAACCGGATCACGACCGATTCGAGCTGCTCGATGGGCTTCGAGGCCACGTCTGAGTTGTAGCGCAGATCGGTGCTTGACCCGCCCCGAATCGAGGCTAGAGCCGAACTGCGGGGGTCTGACCCGAAAGGGATCAGACCCCAGCCTTGAACGGGCGACTAAAGAAATCGGTCGTCGTCTAGATCGATAGAGCGATGGCCGATTCGTCATCGCCGTGCCGCGCTCACACCTGACGCGCGAGCGGCAAACGGCCTTCGTCGTCGGCTACACGAGCGAAGGCTGGGTGGTCCAGCGCAAGGGAGTCGTCTTCAAGGTGCGGCCCTAGCGCTCGGCGTCGAGCTCGCGGCCGACGACCGCGAAGTTGTAGAGGAGGACGTACGCGAACCCGAGCGCGAGCGTGAACAGGACGGTGACGCCGATCGCCTCGCCGTACCTGAACGGGTCTCGCGCCACGGCATGCGCGATGCGGGGCAGAACGCTCGGGTGTTCCAGCGCGTCCCAGCTGTTCAGCCGCAGGAAGCGCCCGAGGTAGATGCCAAGCGACCCGAGCGCGAGCGCCACGCCCGCGAAGACCCAACCGGCCACGACTCCCCGCCACTGGCGCACGACGGTCTGCATCAGAAAGAGGGAGGCGAACCCGAGCAACACGCCCGTCCACGCGAAGGCGGAGACCGTGACGGCGTCGTACCAGTACGGGGCGTCGGCCGTCCGCTCGAGATGCACGAAGTCCGTGACGATGTACGGCGCGTTCGGGAAGAACAGCAGCCAGAGCGCGCCGAGTACGAAGAGCGTTCCGGGCGCGCGTCTGCGACGCCACCCGTCGTAGACCGCGACCGCGAGCACGAACGGGATCCACGCGAGGAAGAGGTTCCAGATCAGGCCGCTGAACTTCGCGTCCCCGCTCTCGATCGCTCGCAGAACGACCAGACCGACGCAGAAGAGCGAGGCGAGCAACAGCCCCAGCACGGTCACGAGGCGCCTTCGACTCGTACGCATGCCGACTCAGTGTAGATCCGAGCCGGCTCGGCGCCAGCGGACCTCTAGACGGATGGAAGGGCGACGACCCTCGTCGGCGCCCTTCCGCAGTACGCGTAGGGGTGCCGGTAGGCGTCGAGAGCTACGCTCGGCGCAACGTCGAGCTCGAATGCTTCGCGGTTCTTCTCATCCTGGACGGTCACGGTCAGCGCGTCTCCGTGGGGCTCCCACAACAGCGTCACCGTGATCCCGTCGTTCCAGCGCGACGCGAGCTCGACGACCGTGCGACCACCAAGATAAAACGCGTCCATATCTACAAGATGCACCGGCCGCCTCGAAATGCGCAGGCCTTTCGACCAGGTCCACCTACCCCTCGGAAGCGATCTCCTCCCACCGCTCGGCGACCTGCTCAGGCTCGGCGGGGTGGATACCGAAGTCGACACCCGCGCTTCGGGCCCAGTGCCGAACGGCGAACCGGCCGCCCGCCGCCGCCAGGACGACGCCCGTGACCTTGCACTGCTCCGAGGCGAGGAACAAGACGCCGGGCGCCACCTGCTCGGGCTCGAGCTCGCCCGGCTCCGCGGGTCTCGTGTACACGCGGGTGGCGGCCACCGGCGAGATCGCGTTGGAAAGGATCCCGTGCTCGCGGCCTTCCGCGGCAAGCACGACCATCAGCCCGAAGTTCGCCATCTTGCCCATGCAATAGGCACCGAGGCCCGGGCGTGTGTCCTCCGCAGACATGGCGATCCCGGACGTCGTGAAGACGAAGCGGCCGTACTGCCGGCGCTTCATCACCGGAAAGGCGGCGCGGGAGAGATGGAAGGGAGCGTCGATGTGCACGCGGCGCAGCACATCCCAGCTCGGGTCGGCCTTCTCGATCCCTTCGTAGACGACGAGACCCGCGTTGTTCACGACAACGTCCAGCCGCCCGAGCTCCGCGACCACGCGTTCGACGACCGCCACGCATGCCTCCTCGGAATCGAGGTTCTCGTACGACGCGACGGCCTCACCTCCGTCTGTGCGGATCTCGTCGACGACGGCGTCGGCGATGCCGGGATCGCCACCCTCGCCACCGCGCCCGACACCGGCGTCGTGCACGACGACCGACGCTCCACGCGCGGCGAACGCCTTCGCGTACGCACGACCGAGCCCGCGACCGGCGCCCGTGACGAGCACCGCGCGCCCGTCGAAGCGGATCACTCCGCTTCGGTGAGTAGCACCTGCACGTCCAGCGGGTGCGAGAACATCGCGACGCCGCTGTCCGCCGTGGGCCACTCCTCGCGCGGACGGTCGCGGTACAGCTCGATTCCGTTCTGGTCGGGATCGCGCAGGTAGATCGCCTCGCTGACGCCGTGGTCGCTCGCGCCGGTCAGCGGGACGCCGGCGTCGACGACCGCCCGCACCGCCTGTGCCAGCGTCCTGCGGTCCGGATAGCGAATCGCGACGTGGAAGAGTCCCGTCGTGCCCTGGGGCGGCGGCGGGGCGCCTTTGGACTCCCAGGTGTTGAGCCCGATGTGATGGTGGTAGCCGCCGGCGGAGAGGAAGGCGGCCTCCTCCCCCATGCGCTGCATCAGCTCGAAGCCGAGGACGTCACGGTAGAACGCGATCGCGCGATCGAGGTCGCTCACCTTCAGGTGAACGTGCCCGATGTCCACGCGCGGATCGATCGTCATCTTTTGCCAACGCTACCGGCGCCACCGCGAGCCCGGCCAGCGACCAGAGGCAGTAGCCCATCCAGGGATCGCCGATCACGTCCGTCTGGACGGCGAGCACGAGCGCCGCGCCGAAGGCGGCCGCGATTCCGGCCGCGGCCCACCAGCGCGTGCGCCTCGCGGTCAGTACGAGCGCGGCGAGCAGCGACAGCCCCCAGGCGGTCCACAGCAGCGAGCCGAGCAGGCCGGTCTCGGCGCCGAGCTCGGTGTAGTTCGACTCACCTGCCTTGATGGGCGTGCCCGTGCGCGACGCCGTCTGGCCCGCGTTGCCGAGCCCGTAGCCCTGCGGATGGTGGACGACCGTGCGAACGCCCTCGCGGAGGCTGATCCAATGACTGTGCAGCGACGGCTCGTTGATGCTGCCGGCGTTCCCGCTCGCACCCGGATTCTGGCGGGCATGGTTGCGCTGCTCGACGAGATCCTGCTTCGTCCACTTTCCCTCCGGCGCGACGTGCGGGAACACGTGCACCCAGGCGACGCTGACCGCGATCGTTGCAACCGCAGCGGCGACGGGCCACCAGCGACGCGCGACGAAGGCGAGCACGACGAGGCCCGCGGCCAGCGCGAGCAGCGACGAGCGGGAGAACGTGAACAGCAGCGCGACCGCGACGAGCGCGGAGAGAGCAGCCAGCAGGCGCGCCCGCCGCCGCAGCGCGGCCGCGAGCAACAGTGCGACGACGAAGAGATACGCGCTCGCGAGCGGACCGAGGAAGACGGAGACGAGCCGGCGCAGGAAGTGATCCTCCGAGCCGGTGTTGTAGATGAAGTTCTCGGGCAGTCCGCCGGTGCCGTTGTAGTCGTAGCCGAGCTGCTTGTGGAAGTAATCGACGACAGCCGAGTTGCGCCACCACGAGATCGACACGAAGAAGTCGTCGATCAACCCGAGCAGCGCGACGGCGCCGGCAACGCCGGCGACCGTCCAGGCGAGCGGGACGAGCTGCTCGCGACGCAAGAGGAGCGAGCGTCCGAGGAAGTACGCGCCGACGGGAATCAGGTCGTGCTTCAGCGCCAGCCCGATCGCGGAACGATCGGCGGAGCCGTCCAACCACGACTGCGGCAGCAGCGCGTACACGCACACGAGCAAGGCGAACGCGAACGCGAGCAGATCGACGACATGAATTCGAAACGCAAGCCGCCGCGCGCGCAACGCGTCGACGCCAACGCGCGCGAGCGCAACACCGAGCAGGATCTCCTTCCAGGCCTGGAGGGCGGTCAGAGCGGCCCCGCGAACACCGGCGCCGTACAGAGCAGCCATGACCGCGTTGTGCGCGGCCAGGCCGGCGAGCCACGCGTACAGCGCGACCACCGGCCTCCGCCAGACGAGGACCGCGACGGGCACGAGCAGGAGCCCGTAGACCGCGAGCGCGAGCCCCGAAGCCATCAGGCGAGAGTAAATAGGGCGGGGACGCCTGGGCGTCCCCGCCTGATTGCACGCATTTAGCTACCCCACGGATACAAGGCCGCCCCTCCTTCCAAGAGCTCCGCAGATCGAGGGCTTATGTTGCCACGAGGAAGCGCCGATTGACTATTTGACATATGTCCGAGGTCATTTCATGATCCCGTCCAACGTGTCGGATGTGCGTTCGACGGAGTCGATCGGCGCGCGGCTCAAGCGCCTTCGTCTCCAAAGGGGCTTCTCTCAGCGCGACCTCTCGTCGCCTGGGGTTTCCTATGCCTACATCTCGCGGATCGAGGCCGGCGCAAGGACGCCGTCTGTCAAGGCGCTCAGGAAGCTCTCGCAGAAGCTCGGCGTCTCCGTCGAGTATCTCGAGACCGGCCGCGACATCCGCGAGGTTGATGACCGCGAGTTGCGCCTCGCCGACGCGGAGCTGGAGCTCCGGCTCTCCGACGACTTCTCGGGGGCGGAGCGCAAGCTCGAGGAAATCCTCTCGGAGGCATCGAACGCCGGCGACGTCGGCTCTGCGATTCGCGCCCGCGTCGCCCTCGGACTGGCGGCCGCACAACGCGGCAGCCACCTCGAGGCCGTCGAGCGTCTCGAGTCGGCCGTGGCCGACGAGGCCGCACCCGCGCCGCAGCACCGTCCCGACGTGTACACCACGCTCGGGCAGGCGTACGCCGCCTTGGGTGCGCCGGACCGTGCCGTCCGGCTGTTCGAGAACTGTCTCGAACGAGTGACGGCAGCCGTTCCGGAAGACGCGGCTGCTCAGATTCGCTATGCGACCTTCCTCAGCTATGCCCTCGCCGACAGCGGCGACTATCAGCGTGCTGGCGACGTCGTGCGCGAATCGCTGGCGCGCGCCGAAGACGGCGTCGATCCGTACACGCGCGTCCGCCTGTACTGGTCGCTCGCACGGCTCAGAGCCATGGAAGGCCGCTCGGCCGAAGCCCTCGAATACATCCGCAGTGCCATCGCCTTGCTGAAGGCGACCGACGACACGGTCACACTTGCGCGCGCGTACCTGCTCGCCGCCGGCGTCGAGCTCCGAAACGAGTCCGCCGCCGAGGCACGACACCACCTCGAGCTGGCGGAGCAACTGCTCGGCTCCAGCGCGGAACGTGTCGACGTCGGCATGCTGCGCATCGGCCAATCTCGCCTGGCGGCACTCGAGGGCAACGCAGCTGCAGCCGTCGAGCGGGCCCGAGATGCCCTCGCGCTCCTCGGCGATTACCACGGTGACACACAGGGCGCCGCCGTTCACGCGCTTGCGCGGTCGCTCGCTCTTCTCGGCGACGAAACCGGCGCCGTTGACGCGTACCGGCGTGCCGTCGACCTCCTCACGGCCCACGGCCGCCGCGCCGA
>JBKPGW010000156.1:0-23137 GCA_046729555.1 Actinomycetota bacterium
GGGGAGACCCGCGCCCAGCTGGTCGACCTGAAGTTCTGCGACCTGCTCGGCACGTGGCAGCACATGACGCTGCCGCTGCGGGCCTTCGACGAGTCTGCCTTCGACGAGGGCCTGGGCTTCGACGGGTCGTCGATCCGCGGCTGGCAGGGAATCTCCGAGTCGGACATGCTGCTGATGCCCGACGCCTCGTCCGCGATCCTCGACCCGTTCACGGAGGCGCCGACGCTCTCGCTGATCTGTGAGATCGCGGATCCGGTCACCCACGAGGGCTACACGAAGGATCCGCGCCGGATCGCAAAGCGCGCCGAGGAGTCCCTCCGCTCGACCGGCATCGCCGACACGGCGTACATGGGCCCGGAGTGCGAGTTCTTCGTCTTCGACGAGGTCTCGTACGAGCTCGGCCCGAACACGGGCCGCTACCTCGTCGACTCGGGCGAGGGGCACTGGAACTCGGGCAAGCCGGGACTCGGGTACACGGTGCGCGAGAAGGAGGGCTACTTCCCGCCGGCCCCGCACGACACGCTCAGCGACCTGCGCACGCAGATGGTGCTGACGCTCGAGCGGCTGGGCGTCCCATGTGAGTTCCACCACCACGAGGTCGCGTCGGGCGGCCAGTGCGAGATCGACCTGCGCTACCAGACGCTGACGCGGATGGCGGATCAGGTCATGACCTACAAGTACGTGGTCAAGAACGTTGCGCGTGCCGCCGGCAAGAGCGCGACGTTCATGCCCAAGCCGATCTTCGGCGACAACGGCTCGGGCATGCACACGCATCAGTCCCTCTGGAAGGAGGGGACGCCGCTGATGGCGGACAAGTCCGGCTACGCCGGGCTGTCGCAGCTCGCGCGAGCCTACGTCGGCGGTCTGCTCTCGCACGCGCCGGCGCTGCTTGCGTTCTGCGCACCGACGACGAACTCGTACCGGCGGCTCGTGCCGGGCTACGAGGCTCCGGTCAATCTCGTCTACTCGCAGCGCAACCGCAGCGCTTGCATCCGCATCCCGATGTACTCGGAGTCGCCGAAGGCGAAGCGGATCGAGTTCCGCTGCCCGGACGCGTCCGCGAACCCGTACCTCGCCTTCGCGGCGATGCTGATGGCGGGGATCGACGGGATCCAGAAGGGCCTGGACGCCGGCGAGCCGGCCGACTGGGACCTCTTCGAGGAGGATCGCGGAGTCGCGCAGGTGCCGGGCTCGCTCGACGAGGCCCTCGACGCGCTCGAGGCGGATCACGAGTTCCTCACCGCGGGCGGGGTCTTCAGCGAAGAGCTGATCCGGACCTGGATCGACTACAAGCGGGAGAACGAGACCGACGTCGTCCGGCTGCGGCCGCATCCGGCCGAGTTCGCCCTCTACTACGACTGCTGACGATGCTGACGGCCGGGACATGAGTTACACGGTTCTGTCCCCCTGGGGGAACCTCCCGGTTCCCCCAGACCCCCTCCACCGGTCCGCTGTCGCGGACAGGCGGCTGCGCCGCCCCTCCACCGAACTACGTGCCCTTGCGAAGGACGACTGGACGGCGGTCGCGGACATCTACTGGGATGGGATGCGCGACGGCCTCGCCACCTTCGAGACAGAGGTGCCGTCGTGGGAGGCGTGGGACGCCGCGCACCTGCCCGACCATCGCCTCGTCGCCGAGCTCTTCGGCGAGGTCGTGGGGTGGGCGGCGCTGTCCCCGGCGTCGAGCCGGCGTTGCTATGCGGGCGTCGCCGAGAACAGCGTCTACGTCGCGCGTGAGGCGCGCGGGCACGGCGTCGGCCGTGCGCTGCTCGACGCGTTGATCGCCGGGGCGGAGGCGGCGGGAATCTGGACGATCCAGACGTCGATCTTCCCTGAGAACCGTGCGTCGCTCGCGTTGCACGAGCGCTGTGGGTTCCGCGTCGTCGGCGCGCGCGAGCGGATCGCGAAGCGTGACGGGATCTGGAGAGACACCCTGTTGCTGGAAAGGCGACTGTGATCAAGGTCGAGGCCGTCGTCATCCGCGAGCGCGTCGAGACGGTCATCGACGCTGTGGAGCACGAGACGGGCCACGTCGGCGTCACCGTCGTCGAGGCGATCGGTCACGGCCGCCAGCGCGGCGTCACGCACGAGTACCGCGGCCGTGTCTTCGAGTCGCGCTTCCTGCCGAAGGCACTGCTGACGTTCATCGTCGAGGACGGGATTGCGCCCGCAGTCGTCTCGGCGATCGCCGACGCAGCGCGCAGCGGCAACGAATCCGGCGACGGGCTCGTCTGGACGAGCCGCGTCGACAACGTCACCCACAACCGAACCGGAATCCGACTCGAGGAAATGGAGGTCCCATGAAGACGAGCGAGCTGCTGATCGCCGCCAACACCGTTTGGGTTGTCGTTGCGGCCGTTCTCGTCATGTTCATGCAGGCGGGATTCGCCTTCCTCGAGGCGGGGCTGACGCGGATGAAGAACGCCGCCCACATCGCGGGCAAGAACGTGCTGATCTTCGGGATCGCGTCGCTCGTGTACTGGGCGGTCGGCTTCGGGATCGCATTCGGCGACGGCAATGCGTTGATCGGGACGCACGGGTTCTTCCCGTCGGTGGACGCTCTGTTGTCGGTAGGTGCCGCGCCGTTCACGTTCTTCTCGACGATTCCGGGTGCGGGCGCGTACTTGTTCGAGGTCGTGTTCGCGGGCGTCTCGCTCGCGATCGTCTGGGGCGCAATGGCGGAGCGCGCGAAGCTCTGGGTCTACTTCGCCTTCGGCGTCTGCTTCACGCTCATCTACTCCGTCACCTCGCACTGGATCTGGCACGCGGGCGGCTGGCTGTTCGGCCTCGGCATGCAGGACTTCGCCGGATCCACGGTCGTCCACTACCAGGGTGCCCTGGCGGCGCTCGCCGGCGCACTCCTGCTCGGGCCACGCATCGGCAAGTTCGGCAAGGACGGCCGCGCGAACCCGATCCCCGGTCACAACATGCCGTACGCGGTGCTCGGAACGCTCATCCTCTGGTTCGGCTGGTTCGGCTTCAACCCGGGGTCGACGCTCGCCGTCGTCAGCGGCGACAAGATCGGGTACTTCGGCTACGTCGCCCTGACGACGAACCTCGCGGCTGCGGCGGGCGCGGTCGGAGGAATCCTCAGTGCCTGGCTGATCCTGCGCAAGCCGGACGTCTCGATGATGTTGAACGGCGTGCTCGCGGCGCTCGTTGCGATCACAGCAGCGTCGGGGTTCGTGGCGCCGTGGGCCGCCGTGGTGATCGGGCTGGTGTCGGGCCTGATCGCGGTCGCCGGCGTCCTCTGGGTCGAGCGGATCGGGATCGACGACCCGATCGGCGCGGTCGCGGTGCACGGCATGTCGGGCGTGTGGGGGACGCTCGCCACCGGCCTCTTCGCGGTTCCCGCGCTCGCATCGAATCTCGCCACCGGCTCGGGCGGGCTCGTGTACACAGGCTCGTTCCACCAGCTCGGCGTGCAGGCGCTCGGCCTGGTCGCCGTGGGCGCGTTCACCTTCTCGGCCTCGTTCGGCTGCCTCTGGACGATGAAGCGGCTGTGGGGCATCCGCGTGGAGGAGCAGGTCGAGACGGCCGGTCTCGACGTCTCCGAGCACGGCATGTGGGGCTATCCCGAGTTCTACATTCCGGTGCCGGGCGGCTATGGCACCGAGTCGCACGGGCATCTCGGCCTCGCGCATGGACAGACGCGCACGGCGCCCGCACCCGTGGTGCCGGTGGCCACACCCGAGCCCGCGTCGGGCTAGCCGGCTGTCACTTCGAGGGCGTCGCGCTCCGCGGCGCCCTCCATGCTCCGCGGCGAAACGCACCAGAATGCCGCCGCCGCGGACGACCAGTCGGCCAGCAGCTTGGCCGCGCGCGGCGAGCCGGTGTGCCGGACGTGGCGTTCGAGGAGGTCGCGCAGCTCGTCGGAGGCGCCGCGCTCGGCAACTACGAGCTCCCCGTTGAGCTGGAGCGGCAGAGCTCCGGCCGGATCCAGGACGTAGGCAACGCCTCCGCTCATCCCCGCGGCGAAGTTCAGTCCGACAGGGCCCAGGACGGCGACGAGGCCTGCGGTCATGTACTCGCAGCCGTGGTCGCCAACGCCTTCGACGACCGCGATCGCTCCGGAATTGCGAACGCCGAATCGCTCGCCGGCTCGCCCGGCGCAGAAGAGCTCGCCCCCTGTGGCGCCGTACAGAACAGTGTTGCCGAGCAGCACTGGATCGCCGGCGTCGTCAGGCGGCGGGACGACGACGATGCGGCCGCCGCCCATTCCCTTGCCGACGTAGTCGTTGGCGTCGCCGGCGAGCTCGAGGTCGACGCCGGCGCTGAGGAACGCCCCGAAGCTCTGGCCCGCGCTCCCTTCGAAACGCGCGCGCAGACGTCCGGGCGGGGAACCCGATCCGAAGCGGCGCCCGATCTCGACCCCGAGCCGCGCTCCGACCGCGCGGTCGCGGTTCGAGACGGCGAAGCGGAGGTCGACGATGCGCTCCTCCTCGAGGATCGGTCCGGCCTCTTCGGCGAGCCGCGTTCCAAGCTCTCCGCCTTCGGTCGCGAGTGCCCTCTCGCCGACGAAGGCGCCGCGCGGACTGCTCAGCAGCGGCGAGAGATTGAGCGCCGCCGCGCGCCTGCCCGGGGTCTCCTTTCGCTCCAGCAGGTCGCTGCGGCCGACGGCTTCGGCGAACGTGCACAGGCCGAGCGAGGCGAGCAGCTCGCGGACCTCGCCCGCGACGTGGCGCAGGTACGTCTCGACCTGCTCCGGCGTTGCGGTGAACTTGGTGCGGAGCTCCGGCCGTTGCGTGGCGATGCCGACTGGACAGGTGTCAAGGTGGCAGGACCGCACCATCAGGCAGCCCTCGGCGAGCAGCAGCGCCGTGCCGAACGAGACCTCGTCCGCACCGAGGAGCGCCGCAACGACGACGTCGCGCCCGGTCTTCATTCCGCCGTCGGCACGCAGACGCACGCGCCCGCGAAGGCCGCTCTCGACGAGCACGCGCTGCGTCTCCGCCAGCCCCAGCTCCCACGGCATCCCGGCGTGCTTGATCGAGGACAACGGGCTCGCGCCCGTGCCCCCGTCGGCGCCTGCGATGTGGACGACGTCGGCGAGCGCCTTCACCACGCCGGCTGCGACGAGGCCGATCCCAGCCTCGGCCACGAGCTTCACGGACACGGACGCGTGCGGCGCCGCGTGCTTGAGGTCGAACACGAGCTGCGCCAGGTCCTCGATCGAGTAGATGTCGTGATGGGGCGGTGGTGAGATCAGCTCGATTCCCGGCTCGGTATGCCGCAGACGCGCGATCTCGGCGGTGACCTTGTGACTCGGCAGCTGGCCGCCTTCGCCCGGCTTCGATCCCTGTGCGATCTTGATCTGGAGCTCGTCTGCAAAGGCGAGGTACTCGGGCGTGACGCCGAAGCGCGCCGAGGCGACCTGCTTGATCCGCGAGTTGCGCTCCGTGCGAAAGCGAGCCGGATCCTCGCCGCCCTCACCGGAGTTGGAGCGCGCTCCGAGCCTGTTGAACGCGATCGCGACGGTCTCGTGCGCCTCGGCGGAGAGCGAGCCGTGTGACATCGCTCCGCTCGAGAAGCGGCGGACGATCTCCTCGATCGGCTCGACCTCGTCCAGCGGAACCGGATCGACGGAGGCGAGCGAGAGCAGGTCGCGGAGCTCCAGCGGCGGCCGGGTGTTGACCAGTGCAGCGAAGCGGTCGTACTTGCCGCGCCGTAGGGCGTGCGCCGCCTGCTGCAACGCGTCGACGACGGGCGGCTCCGTCGCGTGCGGCTCACCGTCCCTGCGGAACTTGACGTAGCCGGGGTTCTCCAGCTCTGCCGGAGCGTCCCAGCGCGCAAGGATCTCCCGTTCCAGCTCGGCGAATCCGACGCCGCCGATCGAGGAGGGAGTCCCGGGCAGGCAGAGCTCGACCACGTCCCGCGCCAGGCCGAGCGCCTCGAAGAGCTGTGCGCCCCGGTAGGAGGCAACGTCCGCGATGCCCATCTTCGACATGACCTTGAGGACACCGTCTTCGATCGACTCGCGAAAGCGGAGCTGCGCCTCTGCCGGCGAGGGGTGATCTCCTCCGAGCTTGTCGGCGGCGGCGAGGGCGGCGACCGTCTCGAGTGCCAGCCGCGGGCAGATCAGGTCTGCTCCGTAGCCCAGCAGGCAGGCGAAGTCATGTGCTTCGCGAGGATCGTCGCCTGCCACCACGATCGACGTTCTCGTTCTCGCGCCTCGAGCAACGAGGCGGTGATGGACGGCCCCGACTGCGAGCACTGTGGGCACGGAGGGTCGCGCCGCGCGGTCATCGAGCACGAGCACGTCGGCTTCGGCCGCGACGGCTTGGTCTCCAAGCCGCTTGCACGCTTTGCGCAGGCCTTCGTCTTCGCGGAAGGTCGCGTCGAGCACGATGCCGCTGACGGCGAGTTGCTCGAGTGCGGACGGAAAGACGAGGAAGCTCTCGAGCTCGAGCAGCCGCGCAGCACGCGGATGCTCCCCGAGCAGCGGCGCCCGCGCACCCATCAGCGTTCGAAGCGACATGACGTGACGCTCGCGGAGGTGATCGATCGGTGGGTTGGTGACCTGCGCAAAACGCTGTCGGAGATACGACGTGACCGGGCGGGCGCGACCGGCGAGCGGTGGCAAGGCGGTGTCGTCGCCCATGGAAGAAGTGGGCTCGTGACCGGTGCCCGCCGACGGACGGAGCAGGAGCGTGATGTCCTCGCGCGTGAAGCCTGCTGCGACCTGACGCGCGGTCAGGCTTTCCGTGGGGGGCGCGACCGGCACGCCCGGTTCGAGCGTCCGGGTAGTCGCCCGCAGCCAGCGCGCATAGGGACGCTTGCGCGCCAGGCGAGCCTTCGCGACGCTGTTCTCCTCGATGCCGTGACCGGCCGGATCGACGACCAGCATTTCGCCCGGGCCGAGCCGGCCGCGCCGGATGCGGGCACCCTCGGGGAGGGGAAGGGCGCCCGCCTCCGTGGCGCAGGCGACGAGCCGGTCGTCGGCGACGGCGTAGCGCAGGGGACGCAGGCCGTTGCGGTCGAGCCCAGCTCCGACGACCCGCCCGTCCGTGAAGACGACCCCGGCGGGGCCGTCCCACGGCTCGAGGAGGGTTGAGTGGTAGCGGTAGAAGGAGCGCACGTCCTCGTCGAGCTGCGGGTCGCCCTGCCAGGCTTCCGGGAGCAGCATCGCCATGGCGTGGCGCACGTCGCGACCCCCGCGGACGAGCAGCTCGAGCGCGTTGTCCAGCATCGACGAGTCCGATCCCTCCGCGTCGATCTCGGCGCCGAGCCCGCGGGCGTGCATCCAGTTGAGGTTCCCGTCGATGGCATTGATCTCACCGTTGTGGCAGAGCAGGCGAAACGGTTGGGCGCGCTCCCAGGACGGCGCCGTGTTGGTCGAGAAGCGCTGGTGGAAGATGCCGAAGGGGACGGCCAGCGCCGGATCGAGTAGATCGGGATAGAAGGCGGCAAGCTGGTCCGCGGCGCAGAGCGCCTTGTAGGTCACCGTGCGGAACGAGAGCGAGGCGATGTACGCGCCTCCGGCACGCTCTGCCCGTTTCCGGGCGCGGTATGCGCAGTCCTCAGCCTCCTCGGGCGTCGTGCCGAGTGGCTGGAGCAGGACGAGCTGCTCGATCCGCGGCATGCTCGCTCGGGCCTCCTGGCCGAGCGCGGTGGGCGCGACCGGGACCGGACGCCACCCTCCCAGGCCGATCCCCTCCGCGATGCAGGCCTCTTCGATCGCGTCGCGGGCGGAATCTTCGCGCAGGAAGACCATCGCCAGCCCGCACCACGCCGCGGGAACGAGCGCACGCGGAATCGGCAGCAGGACTCCAGCACCGTCGCCGGTCCGCCGGTCGGCCGCGACGGCGCCGCGATGACGGACGCGCGCGAGGCCCTCCAGGACGCCGTCGAGGATGGCGCGTGAGGCCTGCCCCGTCGCGTCGGCGAGAAAGCCGATGCCGCAGGCGTCACGTTCGCGACGCAGGTTGTCGATCGACGGCTGCACGGAGTGCGTCCCCTTCGTGTGAGTGTGGCCTGTCCGCCTGCTGTTGCGACCTAGCCGGCGTCGGCGGAGGGACGAAACGCCGGCTAGCGCGTAAGGCGCACGCTAATGAGCGGGGTAAACACCAACAGCTCGACCTGTGCGCGCGCCATGAAGTGGGGGAGAGTAGTCGACTCGCCGGACGGAAACAAGGCGTTTGACCGGCCACCGTCGCTGGCCGTACGATCGCCCCCCTGCGCTACCAGTTCGTCGACTGCCGTTGGGAGCTCGGGAAACCCGGGCGCGGGCGCGAGCTCTATCTCGCGGGTCATATCCCGGGCGCGAGCTTCCTGGACGTCGACGCCGACCTATCCGCGGAGCCGGGCAAACGCGGCAGGCATCCCCTCCCCGAGCCTGAGGAGTTCGCGCGTGCTGCTGCGCGCGCGGGAATCGGCGACGACGTTTTCGTCGTCGCGTACGGAAACATGGGCGGTGCCGAGCGGCTCTGGTGGCTGCTACGCCACTTCGGGCACGACCGCTGTGCCGTGATCGACTTCGACGGTTGGCGCGGGCCGCTGACGACGGGTGCGGAGGAGATTGCGCCTGCGGAGCTGACGCTTCGCCCCCGCAGCGACGACACGATCGAGGCGGAGGAGCTGGCACGCCGCCGCGGCGAGCTGGTCGTCGTCGACGCCCGCGTACCGCCGCGCTGGCGCGGCGAGCCGAACCCGATCGACAAGAAACCCGGGCGGATTCCGGGTGCGCTCAACACGCCGTGGAACGAGCCGGTGCCCGAGCTCCCGGTCGGCGAGCTCGTCGCCTACTGCGGGTCAGGCGTGACGGCTACGGTCGTCCTGCATCGCCTCCACCTCGCCGGGCGTGAGGGCAAGCTCTATCCCGGTTCGTGGAGCGAGTGGGAGCAGCTCGAGCTACCTGTCGAGCGCGACGAGTGACTCGTCGCGTACGAGCTGCTCGAGCAGGCCGCGATCGCCCTCGACGGCGACGCCGTCGAGCCGGCCGTCGATCAGCAGATGGAAGAAGTCGCTCGGCTCGCCGGTGACGAGCGCGTCGGGCTGCTCGACCGAGCCTGAGCGCACCTCGCCGTCCATGATCGACGCGATCTCGTCGCCGATTCGGAACTCGAGGCCTCCTTGTGGTGCACGCGAGGCCCACAGTTCCAGCGCGTTGGCGAGCCAGCCCGGATAGAGGTCCTCGTCGGGGCTGGGCGGGCCGAGTGAGCGCGCTCCCCAGAGGGCGAGCTCGCGCAACACGGTCCGGAGCCCCTGCCCGTACTCGGTCAGCTCGTAGACCTTGGAGGCGGCGGGGGCCGGCAGCATCCGTTTGGTGATGATTCCGTAGTCCTCGAGGCTACGGAGCCGCGCGGCGAGGATGTTCGTCCCGATCCCGGGCAGGTGCTCAGCCAGGTCGGTGTAGCGCTTGGGCCCGTGGATCAGCTCCCGGACGATGAGGAGGGCCCACCGCTCGCCCACCAGGTCGAGGGCATGGGCCATGGGGCAGTACTGGTCATAGCGCTTCACAAGCGGGATTGTAGCGAAGCCACTTGTCGTTGTGAAGGAGGTACTTGCATTTCACAAGTAAAACCTGCTAGGTTGCAAGTCATCCCGACGCGAATGAAAGGAACTCAGACAATGGTGGCTTCGGATCGACGCAAATGGCTGGCGCTCGCGCTCCTGTGCGCCGTCCAGTTCATGGTCGTCCTCGACATCGCGATCGTGAATGTCGCGCTGCCCTCGATCAAGGTCGACCTCGGGTTCTCGCAGGAGAACCTCCAGTGGGTGATCAGCGCGTACGCGCTCGTCTTCGGCGGCTTCCTGCTGCTCGGAGGCCGGGCGGCCGACTTGCTCGGACGCCGGCGCATCTTCCTCGTCGGAGTGATCGTCTTCACTTTGGCGTCGCTGTTCGCGGGCCTGGCGTGGTCCGAGGCGTCGCTGATCGGCGCTCGCTCGCTCCAAGGTCTCGGCGCGGCGATCATCTCGCCCGCCGCGCTCTCGATCCTCTCGACGACGTTCGCCGAGGGGCGTGAGCGGAACATCGCACTCGGTGCCTGGGGCGCGGTCGGCGGCTTCGGCGCCGCAGCCGGCGTCCTGCTCGGCGGCGTGCTCACCGATGCGCTCAGCTGGGAGTGGATCTTCTTCGTGAACGTTCCGGTCGGCGCAACGGCGTTCGTTCTCGCACCACTGCTTCTCCGCGAGAGCCGCGATGCGAGCGTCCGCACCTTCGACGTTCCCGGCGCCGTCTTCGTCACCGCCGGCCTGTCGTCACTCGTCTACGCGATCACGCGGGCGGGCCAGGACGGCTGGCTCGCGGCCCCGACGGTCGGCTTCTTCGCAGCCTCGCTTGCGCTGCTTGCGGCCTTCGTCGTCTGGGAGCTCCGCCACGAGGAGCCGTTGATGCGGCTCGGCATCTTCCAGATCCGTACCGTTGCGGGCGCGAACGTGGCCGGATTCATCATGGGCACGGCGTTGTTCGCGATGTTCCTGATGCTGACGCTGTACATGCAGCAGGTGCTCGGCTACTCCGCGATGAAGACCGGCGTTGCGTACCTCGCCGTCGCAGGGACGGCAATCTTCACCTCCGCGATCGCCGCACAGCTCGTGACCCGCGTCGGCGTGAAGCCGGTGCTGGTGATCGGGATGACGGCGCTGACCGGAGGGCTCGTCTACTTCACGCAGGTGTCGGTCGGCGGCTCGTATCTCGGCGACCTCTTGCCGGGCTTCCTGCTGATTGCGCTCGGCATCGGCTTCTCGTTCGTGCCGATCTCGATCGCGGCGCTGGCCGGCATTCAGGCGTCCGAGGCGGGGCTGGCCTCCGGACTGATCAATACATCGCAGCAGATCGGCGGCGCGCTCGGCATCGCCGCGCTGTCGACGATCGCGACGTCGCGCACCAGTGATGCAGTCGCCGGCGGTGCCGGTCAGACAGCGGCGCTCGTCACCGGCTTCCACGGCGCCTTCGTCGCGGGCGTGATCATCGCCGGCCTCGGTATCGCCGCCGCGCTGACGCTGATCCGCCGCGACGAGCTCGAGCAGCAGCCGGTCGGAATGGAGCCGGCGCTCGACCTCGCCGCGTAGAGCTCTGGACTAGACGGCCGCGGTCGTCCCGGCCGCGGCCGTCCCGACACTGCGACGGGTGCAAGATCGTGCGTCAGACGGCCGCACGAGCAAAGCTCGCGCGGCCTCTATGCGGCGCCGCCAGCGGCGCCTAGGCCGCGGCCGTCGCCGAGCCCCAGCTGGCGAGGTACGGCTGCCAGCCGGACGGGATCTTCGGCGCTGCCAGCCGGATGAAGAGCACCGGCGCGGGCGGCTTCGGCAGATGCAGCAACTCCATCCTCGCCTCTTCGAGCAGGCGGTTCCCCTTCTTGTGGTTGCACGGGGCGCACGCCGTCACGACGTTCTCCCACACCGACTCACCGCCGCGGGATCTCGGCACGACGTGGTCGAGCGTCAGCCGTCCGGCCGTCGTTCCGCAGTAGGCGCACCGCCAGCCGTCACGCGCGAACAGGGCACGGCGCGAGATCTTCCGTTGCACCGCGCGCGGCACGCGCACGTATGCAACGAGCCGGATCACGTGCGGCCATGGATAGGTGTCCGTGGCCGAGTGCAGGTGCTGCTCGAGCTCCTCGATCACCTCGGCCTTGCCCTTGAACACCAGGACATGCGCACGCCGAACCGTCGTCACGTTCAGCGGCTCGTAGCTCGCATTCAGGACGAGAACCTGCTGCATCTCGCGCGAAATGTAGCTAAGCCTTTGTTCGAAGGGGCTCGGCAAGGCTCTTGGGTCGACCGGTCCATTTCAGACGGCCGCGCAGGGAAACCCTGCGCCGCCTGAGGGCGGCACCACAAGCGGAGCCGCGGGTCAGCTCGCCATCGCCCGCTCGACCGCCTCTTCCTCTTCGGGGGAGAGCGCGACGGACGGGCGGCCCCGATCGAGCTCCTTGACGTAGATGCGGGCGTAGTCGCGGCCCTGGATCGCGCTCAAGACGACCCCGCTGCGGCCGGCGTCGAGCAACGCGATCGAGGCGGACTGGTGGCCGCCGGCGCCCTCGTAGGCGTCGTAGCGGACGAGGGAGGTCTTCGAGACGGCGGTGTCGACCCGCCGGTCGACCCGCGAGAGTCCCGCCGCCACCTCGTCGACCGCCCGGTGGAGGTCGTCGATCCGCCCTTGGAGCGAGACGGCGAAGTCGACTAGGTCTCCCTTCCCGCCGCCGAGCAGCACGAGCTGGGCGGCACGGACCGTGCGCAGCTTCCACCATGCGAGCAGCGCCACCACGAGGGAGAGCGCGGCCCCTGCGCACGCACCGATCGCGATCCACTCGGCGGTGGAAAGGCTCACGAGCTACCCGAGCGAGAAGATGACCTTGTACTCGGCCGAGTTGTTCGTGGTGGTCTTCTCGCCGGGCACGGGCTCGATGTCGACCTTGATCGTCGTCGGCAGTCCGAAGAGGCCGTTGATGTCGATGTTGGTGAAGGTCACGGTCTTCGTCTCGCCGGCGTTGATCACCGGAATCGTCTTCTTCTTCACAATCGGCTTGCCCGACTTCTGGATCGTGAGCGTGATGCCGACGTTGAACTCCTGAAAGTCACCGGAGTCCTCGACTGTGACCTGGAACGCAAGGTCGGTTGAGGCCGTAATCTCGTTGTCGCTCGCGCTCGCGCCGGCGGTCAGCGTCTTCCCGTCGGGCAGCGCCTTGACCGTTCCGAGCGCGCTGCCGTGCTTGCCGCTGGCCGTGCCGCCGGTCGCAGCCCCGTGGACTCGCTGCCAGACGGTCATCATCGCCTGCGTGCTGGCGAGATCGGGGTTCGAGAAGATGGTCGAGCTCGGAACGCCGCCGATGTCACGTATGTCCTGGCGCTTGAGCTCGGCCTGCGTGGGCTCCCTGACGTAGAAGTTCCAGAAGACGTCGCTCGCGACGAGCAGCCTGGCCTGGTCGGCGATCAGCCGTCCCGCCGTCGTCGCATCCTTGGCGGTCGCCGTTTGCTGGAAGGCGTCCGCCAATCTCCTCAGGCCGCTGACTCGCAGGCCCAGCACCTCGATCAGGTGGTCGTGCTCGACCCGGAGCGGACCCGGCGGATTCAGGTCGCGCGCCCGGGCGACCTGTTGCTGCTCCTGGTCCGCGTACCCCTTGATCTTCGCTTCGAGCTCGCTCTCCTTGATCCCGGTCGCGGCGAGCGTCGAGTTCAGCTGTTTGCCGATCTGGGTCGAGCCGGTGGCGATGTCGCGCACGTTGCTGATGTAGCTGTCGTACTTCGAGTGCTTGCTGCTCGAGGCGCAGCCTCTTGCCAGGACGACCAGGAGCACGACGGCCAGGATCAGGAAGGCGATCAGCCCCGCGAGGCGCAGCATCGGGATCAGCCCTGCGGGCGGGCGGACGGGCCGCCTGGGCCCGCGCGGGGGCGGCCGTCGGGGCGTTCGCGCGCGTTGGCTCGCTTCCTCGGTCTCGGGCTCGTCGAAGAAGTCGAACTCGATGTCTGTATCGCGCTCGGTCAAAAGGCGAATCCCCCAGCCGAAGCCGCGTTCACTTTATCCCGTGGGGATGTCGGCGCTGTCTGTTCAGGTGTCTCGGGCTGGCGATCGCAGACGGACGCGCGGTCAAGCCCGCGCGTCCTGAATGCGGCAGCGCGAGCGCCGCCGCGGGCGAATCCCCCAGCCGAAGCCGCGTTCACTTTATCCCGTGGGGATGTCGGCGCTGTCTGTTCAGGTGTCTCGGGCTGGCGATCGCAGACGGACGCGCGGTCAAGCCCGCGCGTCCAATGCGGCAGCGCGAGCGCCGCCGCGGGGGTCCCCGGCCGAAGCCGCCGTCACTCTATCCCGTGAACCGGCCGTGCAGGACTCACGAACGGCCTGGCCAACCCAGGAAAGCTGATGTCGAACGCCGCACCAGCAGTCCTTCAGAGCGAGCTCGTGCTCGGGCGCTACCGGCCCCTGCGGCCGCTCGGCAGCGGCGGGTCCGGGTCGGTTTGGCTCGCCCGGGACGAGCGGAGCGGGCTCGATGTCGCCCTGAAGATCGACCCGGGGGTGGGTAAGGCTGCGTCACGCGGGGCGCGCGCGGCCGACGCGGCCGCGCGGCTCCGGCATCCCGGCTGCCAGCGCGCCTACGGCTTCGGCCGCGACTCGCAGCACGTCTACATCGCGTACGAGTACGTCCCCGGTCGCACGTTCCGCGAGGCGCTGCGCGGCGGCGAGCTCGACGACGCGGCCGCGATCGAGGCGGTCATCCAGATCCTCGACGCGCTGGCGCACGCGCATCGGCGTGGGATCGTGCATCGCGACGTGAAGCCGTCGAACGTCCTGCTCGCCGAGGGGTCGCGCGTCTCGGTGCGCGTGCTGGACTTCGGGCTCGCACAGATCCAGGAGGCGGAGACGCTGACGGCGCAGGGCGACGTGCCGGGCACGCTCGCCTACATCGCCCCGGAGCGCCTGGCCGGGGGCGCGACCACCGAGGCCGCCGACGTCTGGGCGGTCGGCGTCATGCTCTGGGAGGCGCTGGCCGGCCGGCACCCCTTCTGGCGCAACTCGCTGCTCGAGACCGCTCGCGCGATCGAGGATGGTGCGCCCGCGCTCGAGACGCGCCGCCCGGACCTCTCGCGTTCGCTGCTCACGGCGGTCGGGCGCGCGCTCGACCTCGATCCGGGTCGACGCCCCGACGCCGCGGCGCTCGCGGGTGCGCTGCGGCTCGCCGGCCGCAAGCGGCGGCGGCGCAGGGGCCGCGGGCAGTCTCTGGTCGTTCCGGCCGCGGCGTCGCACTTCGTCCCGCCGGCCCTCGCCGCCCTGCTTGCGTTCTGGACGGCGCGCGCGATCCCGTTCTATCCGACCGGTTGGCCCTTCGGCCTTGCCGCGCTGGCGGCCGCCGCGACGGCGTTGCACCCTCGAGTCGGAGTCGCGCTCGCGCTGGCGGTGCCGATCCTGCCCTTGGGGAACTTCGCGCTCGGCGCGGCTGTGCTCTACACATTCGCGGCGCTCCTTCTGCTCCTCCTTTCCTGGCGCGAGCCGCGCAGCGGCCTCTTGTTCGCGCTCGGGCCGCTGCTGGCCCTCATGTCGGGCCTCGGGCTCCTGCCGCTCGCGGCGCTGGCGATCCGGTCGCCCGTGCGGCGAGGTGCGCAGATCGTCGCGGCCGTGCTCAGTGCGGGGCTGGTCGCCGGCATCCGCGGCGGGCCCGTCCCCTTCGAAGGCTCGACCGCCCCTAGCCTCGGGGTCGGGGCGAGCGGCGATCCGCTCGACGTCGCCTCCGCGCTCTGGTCGGCACTGCTCTCGCGGCCGGCGCTTGCCGTCGAGACGCTCGTGTTGGCTGCGGTCGCGGTGCTGCTCCCGTTCGCCCGTGCGCGTGGCCCCTGGGCGGTTGCCCTTCTGGGTGCGGCGTTCCTCGCCGCGGCGCTGCTGGCGGTGCCCACAGTCGCCGCCGCCCCGCTCGTTATGGCCGTTTGGGCCACCTGTGCCGCCGTAGCTGTGCGTTAGCATCGGGCGCTAGGCGGTTTCGAGGGGTAATTCGGAGTGCAAGGTGACCAAGACAGTTAGATAGGACGGCCGCGCCGGCGAGGCCGGCCCGGCCTTTATGCGGCGCCGGCCAGCCGGCGCCGTGGGTATCCCCGGCTCATGGTTCTCCGCGCTATCGAGAGAAAGATCGAGGCCCTGTTCGAGGGCATCTTCGGCCGTGCGTTCCGGACGAACGTCCAGCCGGTGGAACTGGCGCGCAAGCTGGCAAAGGAGATGGACGACCACCGCACGGTCTCGGTGTCGCGCGTCTACGTCCCGAACGAGTACACGGTCTATCTCTCGCCGGCGGACCGGGACCAGTTCGAGAGCTACGAGGACAACCTGCGCAGCGAGCTGCAGGAGTACCTCTCGGAGCACGCGCGCCGAGAGGAGTACGCCCTCCTCTCGAACCCGCACGTGCTGATGGAGAGCGATGCCGACCTCGACGTCGGGGAGTTCGGGATCGCCACGCGGATGGTGCATCCGGGCAAGCGCGGCGAGGGAGTGCCGTCCGAGGATCTCGAGCCCGGCGCGACCATGATCTACAAGCCCACGGCCGAGCCGACGCAAGCCGTCTCGCCCGAGGAGCTGGGTGTCGAGCACGAGCTCGTGAGGCTGAGCTGGAACGGAGCGAGCCACGAGGTGAAGAGCCGTCGCGTCGTGATCGGTCGCTCGCGTGACTGCGACATCCAGCTGGCCGACGCGAACGTCTCCCGCCGCCACGCGGAGCTGCGGCAGGAGGGGGCGTCCTACTGGATCGTCGACCTCGGCTCGACGAACGGGATGGAGGTCAACGGGCAGCGCGTCAAGCGGGCCAAGCTCCGCAGCGGCGACACGATCACCTTGGGCTCGACCGAGGTGACGTTCTCGCGAGAAGCGGAATAACCGTGCTCTTCGACTCCGCCGCCGTCGACGAGGTCCTGGTCGTCCTCAAGATCGCCTTCCTCCTGCTCCTCTATCTCTTCATCTGGCGGATCGTGCGCACCGCGAGCCGCGACCTGCGTCTCCCGCAGGAGAGCTTCATCCTCGCGCCGTCCTCACCGGCGGGCGTGCACCAAGCCCGCCGCGGCCCGCGCACGGGACGGCTCGTCGTCGTCAAGAGCCCCGATCTCGACACAGGACAAGACTTCGAGCTCGACTCGGCTCAGCTCACGATCGGGCGTGGTCGCCAGAACGACATCGCGATCGGGACGGACGAGTACGCGTCGGCCCGGCACGCCCGCTTCGAACCGCGCCAGGACGGTGTCTGGGTGCAGGATCTCGGCTCGACGAACGGCACCTACGTGAACGGAGCGCGGCTCGAGCACCCGCGCCGGCTTACCCCCGGCGACACCGTGCGCATCGGGGAGACCGACTTGAGGTACGAGCAGTGATCGGGCGCGTCGCCGCCGTTACCGACCCGGGCCGCACCCGGAGGCACAACGAGGACTCCTACGTCATCGATCCGCCGCTGTTCGCGATCGCCGACGGGATGGGCGGAGCGCAGGCGGGCGAGGTCGCCTCGCGCCTGGCGACGGGGGCGCTGAAGGAGAGCGGCGCCGGCGCCGGCGGCGAGCAGCGCATCGCCGACCTGATCCAGGAGGCGAACCGGCGCGTCTACGACCGCTCCAGCAGCGATCCCAACACGTCCGGCATGGGTACGACGATCACGGTCGCGCTGGTCGAGGGCGACGACGTCGCCTTTGGACATGTCGGGGACTCGCGCGCGTACCTGATCCGGGACGCCGTGATGGAGCAGTTGACCGAGGATCACTCGCTCGTCAACGAGCTCCTGAAGACGGGGAAGCTCTCGCGCGAGGAGGCGGAGACGCATCCGCAGCGCTCGGTCATCACCCGCGCGCTCGGCACCGACCCGGACGTCGACGTCGACACCTTCAGCGTGCACGCTGAGGATGGCGACCTGTTCCTGCTCTGCTCCGACGGGCTCACCGACATGGTCTCGGAGGAGTCGATCCTCGACGTCGTCGAGCACAACCGCGCCGACATCGACCGAGCCTTGCGTGCCCTGGTCAAGGAGGCGAACAAAGGCGGCGGGCAGGACAACATCACGGTGGTCGCATTCGAGATCTCCGACGGCGTGCTCTCACATGACGGCGACACCCGCGAGCAGGCGCTGCCTGCCGCCGACGACGAGGACACGCTCACCGAACAGGACGGCGTTCCGGTCGTCGCCGAGCCCCGGCCAGAGGTGAAGGCGCGCCACCTGCGGCGACGCATCTTCGCGTGGCTCGTCGTCCTCGTGCTCCTCGCCGCGGCTGCGCTGTTCATCTACCTGAGGTTCGTGCGCTGAGCCTTCGCAACAGGGAGCTCATGTTCCTGATCGTCGTCGGGATGCTGACGGCGGTCGGGTTCGCCAGTGTGTACATCGCGCGGCAGGACGTCATCTCGACGGCCTCGCTGACGTACGCCGGCTTCTTCTTCCTGCTCTACCTGGCCGCTCATCTCGTCGCGCGTTACACCGTGCCTTTCGGCGACCCGTACCTGTTGCCGATCGCCGGGCTGCTGACCGCGGTCGGCCTCACAGAGATCTATCGGCTCAACCCCGACGACGCCTTCAAACAAGGGGTCTGGATCGTCGTCGCTGTCGCGCTGTTCGCGCTGACCTTGTTCCTACTGCGCTTCGACTACCGGCGGCTCGAGACCTACAAGTACATCTTCGGGCTCACGGCGATTGGCCTGCTCGTGCTCCCGATCCTGCCGCTGCTCGGGCTGACCGTGAACGGGGCCCGCCTCTGGGTGCACTTCGGCTCCTTGCGCTTCCAGCCCGGCGAGCTCGCGAAGATCATGCTGATCATCTTCCTGGCCGGGTACATGCGCGAGAAGCGGGAGGTGCTCGCCCAGGGCCGGCCGAAGGACTGGGGGCCGCTGCTGGTGATCTGGGCACTGGCGATGCTGGTGCTGTTGGAGACGCGCGACCTCGGCGGCGGGCTCCTCTACTTCGGGATCTTCCTGGCGATGCTGTACATGGCCACGGCGCGGATCGCCTACATCGCCGCAGGGCTGGGCCTCTTTCTCATCGGCGCGATCGGCGTCTGGCGGATCACGCCGCACGTGCAGGATCGCGTCACGATCTGGCTCCATCCCTGGACGCAGCACAAGGTCTACTGCCCCCTGTCCGGTCAATTGGAGCTGCGCCAGAACTGCCAGAGCTTCCAGCTCGTCAAGTCGCTGTACTCGATCGGCAACGGTGAGTACGCCGGCACGGGCCTCGGCAAGGGCACGTTCACGACGCTCGACGGGCATCCGATCATCCCGGATCAGAACACCGACTTCATCTATTCCGCGCTTGCGCAGGAGCTCGGCCTGATCGGCGTCTCCGCGTTGCTGCTGGTGTACATGATCTTCGTCCTGCGCGGGATGCGGAATGCGCTGCTCGCGCAGGACGGCTTCTCGAAGCTGCTCGCCGCGGGGTTGACCTTCGGCTTCGCGCTGCAGACGTTCATCATCGTCGGCGGGATCCTGCGGATCATCCCGCTCACCGGGATCACGCTCCCGTTCGTCTCGTACGGCGGCTCGAGCGTCGTCGCGAACTTCGTCCTGCTCGCAGGCCTGCTGCTCGTCTCGAACCGTGCGAACCGGGAGATGCTGCGGTGAACAAGCAGGTCTCGCAGATGGGTGTCGTCGCGCTCGTGCTGCTGGCGGCGCTGATCGTCGGCACGACCTACTGGCAGACGTGGGCGAACGCAGGGCTCGCTTCCCGGCAGGACAACGACATCCGCCTCGTCGCGCAGTTCACGATCAAGCGCGGCAAGATCTACGCCGCCGACGGCCGGACGCTGCTCGCCACGAACGTCAAGGAGAAGATCGGCGGGCAGACGCTCTATTTCCGTCGCTACCCGACAGGCCCGTTGTTCGCCGACGTCGTCGGCTACTCGACGCAGTCGCGCAACCGCTCGGGCCTCGAGCGCTCGTATAACGACTTCCTGACGGGCTCGAACGCGAACCTCGACACCGTCTTCCGCTCGACGCTGGATAAGCTCCGCGGCGCGACCGTCACGGGCAACGACCTGATCCTGACGATCCGGCCGGGCCTGCAGGCGCTGTCACGGCGGCTGCTGCAGGGCAAGTGCGGCGCCGTCGTCGCGCTCGAGCCGTCGACCGGGCGCGTGCTCGCGATGGCCACGAACCCGACGTACAACCCGAACCTGATCGAAAAGCGCTTCGCGCAGGCGACCAGGACGACTGCGCCGTGCGGCGCACCGCTTCTCAACCGCGCAACGGCGGGCAAGTACCAGCCGGGCTCGACCTTCAAGATGGTCACGGCCTCGGCCGCGCTCGACACCGGCCGCTTTACGCCCGACTCGCCGTTTTACGACCCCGGCTACTGCATCGAGTACGGCAAGCAGGTGCGCAATGCCGGCAATCCCGAGGCGCCCGAGACATTCGGACACGTCAATCTCACCACGGGGTTCGAGCACTCGATCAACTCCGTCTTCTGCAACGTCGGCAAGACGCTGGGCGCGGGAACGGTCCTCCGCTACGCCGACCGCTACGGCTTCTACTCGGTGCCGCCCCTCGAGACGCCGGAGAACGAACGCGTTGCGAGTGGGCTGTACGACCGTGGCCGCCTCTTCAGCCCGAAGAATCCCGACACGCAGGTCGATCCCGGGCGGCTCGCGTTCGGTCAGGAACGCCTGCAGGTCACGCCGCTGCAGATGGCGATGATCGCCGCAACGATCGCCAACCACGGAATCGAGATGCAGCCGCATCTGATCGAGCGCATCGTCTCGCCCGGCGGGCACGTCGTCACGCACATGAAACCGAAGCGCCTGGCCCGGCCGATCAGGCGCCAGACCGCCGACGAGCTCACGCACATGATGGAGCTCGTGGTCCAGGGCGGCACAGGAACCCTTGCGCAGATTCCCGGCATTCGCGTCGCCGGCAAGACGGGCACCGCGGAGACCGGCCGCGCCGATATCAACACGACCTGGTTCGCCGCATTCGCTCCCGTCGAGGCGCCGCGCATTGCCATCGCAGTCGTGGTGGAGAACCAGCGCGGCGGGTTCGGCGGGACGATTGCGGCACCGATTGCCAAACAGGTGATGGAGGCGCTGCTGCGGTAGGGGCGAATCCCTACCCTGAGTAAGCCCCAAATGGCCGTTTCGGACACCCTCCTCAACACCCTCTTCGACGGGCGCTACCGCATCGTGCGCAAGCTCGGCACCGGCGGGATGGCGAACGTCTACCTCGCCGAGGACGAGGTGCTCGGCCGGCGGGTCGCGATCAAGATCCTCAACGACCGGCACGCCGGCGACGACCAGTTCGTCGAGCGCTTCCGCCGCGAGGCGAAGAACGCCGCCAGCCTGTCGCATCCGAACATCGTCTCGATCTACGACCGCGGCGAGGCCGAGGGCACCTACTACATCGCGATGGAGTACCTCGACGGCCGCTCGCTGAAGGAGCTGATCGTCGCCCGTGGCCCGGCGCCCGTTCACATCGCGATCGACTACGCGCGTCAGATCCTTGCCGCGATCCGGTTTGCGCACCGGCACGGGATCGTGCATCGCGACATCAAGCCGCACAACGTGCTCGTCGACGCCGAGGGCAGGTTGAAGGTGACGGACTTCGGCATCGCGCGCGCGGGCGCGAGCCAGATGACCGAAGCCGGTTCCATCATCGGCACGGCGCAGTACCTGTCGCCGGAGCAGGCGAAGGGCGCGCCGGTCGACCAGACCTCAGATCTCTATTCCGTCGGCGTCGTCCTCTACGAGCTGCTGACGGGCGTCGTGCCGTTCAGCGGCGAGACGCCAGTCGAGATTGCGATGAAGCACCTCTCCAGCCCTCCGGAGCCTCCCTCGATGAAGCGGGCGGAGATTCCGCGGGAGCTCGACCTGGTCGTACTGCGCGCGCTCGCCAAGGACCCGGCCGATCGTTACCAGAGCGCCGAGGAGATGGACGCCGACCTCAAACGGGTGGCCCGCGGTGCCGCCGTGTCGCCCGCGACGGAGGAGGCTGCGACGGCGATCATCTCGCGCCCACCGCCGACGGCGGTGACGCAGATCACGCCGCGCGCGCGAGAGACGGTGCCGTACGCGCCGCCGGCGGCGTACTACGACTACGACGAGCCGCGTCGCCGCGCGGTCTGGCCGTGGTTCGTCGCGCTGCTGTTCGTTGCCGCCGCAGTTGTCGGCGGTTACTTCCTCTCCGACCAGATCCAGACGCAGCTCACGAACTCGAAGGTCGCCGTGGAGGACTATCGCGCTCTGCGGGAGATCGACGCGGTGAAGAAGATCCGCGACCAGGGCCTGCGTGTCCAGGTGGTGCGCCAGTACAACGACAAGGTCGAAGAGACGTACGTCTTCAAGCAGGATCCGCAGCCCGGCGAGCGGATCGAGAAGGGCAACTACGTCACGGTCTTCTCGTCGCTCGGGCCGCCGAAGACCGACGTCCCCGACGTCGTGGGCGAGTCCCTCGACCAGGCGTTATCGGACCTGCGGCAGGCGAACCTCAAATGGAAGATCGTGCGCGTCGACAACGAGGCGCCGGAGGACCAGGTGATCGCGCAGCGGCCGACGGCCGGCGCGTCCGTCCAGCAGGGCGAGACGGTCACGCTGCGCGTCTCGAAGGGGCCGAAGCCTGTGATCGTCCCGAACGTCGTCGGCTCGACCTTCGACAGCGCCAACTCTGCGCTGCTCGGTCGCGGCTTTGCCGTCAGACGCACCGACGTCGACTCCGACCAGCCGAAGGACACCGTGATCGCACAGACCCCGGACGCCGGCACGTACCAGCCTCCGGGCACCACGATCGTCCTCAGCGTCTCGAAGGGCCCGACGACCTCGACGGTTCCGGATGTCACGAGCATCTCCCAGAGCGATGCCGTCGCGCAACTGAAGGCCTCCGGCTTTCGTGTCCAGATCGTCTCGCAGCCGGTGACCGACCCGAATCAGGACGGGATCGTCCAGACCCAGGATCCGCCCGGCGGCAGCAAGGCGCCGCCGGACTCCACGGTGACGATCGCCGTGGGGAAGTTCTCCGGCACGACGACGGCGTCGCCCGGCCCCCCGTAGTGCCCAGGCTTCGCGTCGCGGTGCTGGCCGGCGGACGGTCGTCCGAGCACGAGATCTCGCTCGCGTCGGCGCGGTCGGTGCTCGAGTCGCTCGATCCGCAGCAGTACGACGTCGTCACCGTGGCGATCGGGCGCGACGGCCGCTGGGAGCTCGGCTCCGGTGACGGCTCGGTTGCGGAGACGTTGCCTGTGCCGGCCGCGAACGCGCCGGCGACCCTCGGGGCGGTCGACGTCGTCTTGCCGATTCTCCACGGCCCGTTCGGCGAGGACGGGACGGTGCAGGGACTGCTGGAGCTCGCCGGAGTCGCCTACGTCGGCGCAGGTGTGGCCGCGTCGGCGCTCTGCATGGACAAGGACTTGTTCAAGAAGGTCCTGCGCGACAGCGGGATCCCGGTTGCGCGTCACGTGGCGCTGCGGAGCGGCGATCCGGTCGACAATCCGTTCGGCTATCCCTGCTTCGTCAAGCCGGCTCGGCTTGGATCGTCGGTGGGAATCAGCAAGGTGCACGACGAGAGCGAGCTCGAGCCCGCCGTCGAGCTCGCGTTCCGGCACGACGAGAAGGTGCTGGTCGAGGAGCTCCTCGACGGAATCGAGGTCGAGGTCGGTGTGCTCGGCAACCGCGATCCGGTCGCGTCGCTGCCGGGCCAGATCGTCCCGCTCGGTCACGAGTGGTACGACTTTGCGTCGAAGTACGAAGAGGGCGGTATGGACCTCGTCAT
>JBKPGW010000157.1:0-8352 GCA_046729555.1 Actinomycetota bacterium
GAGAAGACAAGGAGCGAGATCAGCCCGATCTTCGCGCCGGTCGGATCGAGCCGTAGGTACCGGTTCGCCTGCTGCAGGATCGCGAGCCCCGGGGCGTTGTACGAGATGTCCTGTCCCATCTCGTACGGCGTCGTCAGCAGCAGGTACAGCGCGAACGCCGCAGCGACACCGACGGCGACCGGATGCAGGCTCCGCCGCTCGAGCCAGAGCGCCGTGCCGGCGAACAGCAGCGGTGCTAGGTAGATGAGGTTCCGCTCGTACGTGTACGTGCCGAAGGTGGTCGACACGTAGGTCGACTTCACGGCCGCGTAGACGCCGAACGAGATCGTCGCCGCGAGCAGGACGCTGCGGAACGTCGTGAGCGTGCGCGTCCGTGGCTCACCAGGAGCGCGCCAGAGCGCGGCGAGCCCGGCGACGACGGGCAGGACGCCGAGGCCGATCGTGAGCGCACCGGCGGCGTTCAGGCCGAGGTCGAAGATCCGGCGCTTGTAGTGATCGGTCGAGATGAACCACTCGTAGGAGCCCTTGCCGAGGGCTGCGCTCACGATCACCCCGGCGCCGAACAGCAGCACCAGGAAGCCGACCCAGTCCCATGCCGTCCATGTCGAACGCCAGCGCTCGACCCGCTCCGACCGCCAGGCCACGAACAGCAGCGCCAGCACCAGCACGGCCCAGACGACGACGAGCTCGCCGCGGACGAACGGCGCGACGATCGCCGCCGCGATCGTTCCGGCGATCCACCAGCGCGACGGCCGCACGAGCGTGCGCAGGATCAGGAAGAGGCAAAGCGTCGAGTACGGGTAGGCGAGCGGCTCTTCGACGATCATCGAGGAGTACGCAAGCGCGGGAATCACACACGAGGCCGCTGCGACGAACAGCGCGGCGTACCGGCTGACGATCAAGCGCGCGAGCGCGTACGCCGGGAACGCGGTGAGCGTCATGATCATCACTGCCATGTACTTCACCGTCGCGTAGGCGGTGTGGACGTTGTGGATGCGCCAGGCGGGCGCCATCACGTACGTCCAGAGCGTGTCGAACGAATGTGGCTCGCCGCGCCGGGCGGCATGGCCGGTCGCCGCGATCGCGCGTGAGAGCTGAGACATCTCCAACTCGTCGCCGAACAGCCACGGCGTCGCGTGAGCCCAGGCCTCGACGGCATAGACGATGCAGAGCCAGAGGAAGATGCTCAGCAGCGGGACAGCCGCCAGGAGCCGGTCCGCGAAGGTGCGCGTGGCCGGCGCGGTGCGCGCGGTCGCCACGCTCATCCCGTGCTCAGTCGGCGCTCGCGCCGAGCACGATGCGCGGGTCGAGGTCGGTCTCCCGCCGCACGAACCTGCACGGAACCTCTGCCAGCGCGCAGGCGTCGATCACGAGGCTGAGGCGCTCGCGCGGAGCGTCGGGGATCGTGACCAGCACCGTGTCCGGACGCACCTTCGCCAGGATCGTTTCGATCTCCATCAGCCCGCCGAGCACGGGCACGCCCTGAAGCCGCCGGCGCACCAGCCGCTGGTCGTCGTCCACGAAGCCGACGACCTGCTCGCCTGCTGTCTCACGCAGTTCGCGCAGCAAGCTGCGCCCGCCGCGGCCCGCGCCGACGATCAGCGTGCGCCGCCGCCCGCCGCGACCGGTCAGCGACGAGACCGCGCGTACGAAGGCGCGCTCCCAGAAGCGCGAGGCGCCGACCAGCACCGTGCAGACGAGCGCGTCGATGATGAAGATGCTCCGCGGGAAGGCGCCCCAGACCTGCGTCGCGTCGAGGATCAGATACGCGACGACCTCCGAGACGATCACCGCGCCGACGATCGCTGCTGCGTCGCGGGCGCCGGCGTAGCGCCAGACGCCGCGGTAGAGCCCGAACGGGATGAAGGCCGCGTAGCGGACGGCGAGCAGGACGGCGAGCGAGACGAGGAAGATGTGCCGCTCGTAGGTGCTGCCGCCGCCCTGCAGGCGCAGGTAGTACGCAGCGGCGAACGAGGCTGTGATCACGGCGAAGTCGACGAGCGACTCGACGAGGCGGCGTGGGTTCGCGACGAACGTGCGCAGCCAGCTCCGTTCCTCCAGCAAGCCGGGCGCACGCTCGACGTCCGACAGCACGCTCGCGAACTGGACGAGCAGCGCGAACGTCAGGAGGACGCCGATCAGCGTCACCCACGCGTTGTCGAGCACCGCGTAGAAGAGGCTCGTCGCTCCTAGTGCGGCCGAGATGATGGCGAGCAGGACGACGGCGCGCTTCTCGGACAGCCCGTGGTAGACGAGCCGGTGCGACGTGTGGTCGCGTCCGCCCTGGTAGACGGGGCGGCCGTCGAGCAGGCGCACGACCGTCACCAGGGTCGTGTCGAGGATCGGCACCGCGAGTACGAGCACGGGCAGCAGCAGCGTCGCGACGGTCGTGCCGGCCACCTTCCAGCTCGCCGTCAGGCCGAGCGCGGCGAGCGCGAAGCCGAGCACCTGGCTGCCCGAATCACCCATGAACACCGCCGCGGAACGGCGCGGGCGCAGGTTGAACGGCAGGAAGCCGGCGCAGGCGAGGGCAAGCGCGAGCGACAGCGCGAGCACGGCGTCGTTCTCGTGCACCGTCAGCGCGTCGATCGCGAAGAAGAGTGCGGCGATGCCGGCGAGCGTGGCGGCGAGCCCGTCCATGTTGTCGAGCAGGTTGAAGGCGTTCGTCATGCCGACGAGCCACAGAAGGGCGACGGTGCCGGCGAGGAAGTTGTTCGAGATCAGCCCCGAGATCGTCAGCCCGTTGCCGATCACCAGCCCGGCGGCCGCGAGTTGCGCCACAAGCTTCGGCAGGGGGCCGAGCGAGAAGAGGTCGTCGAGAAGGCCCGCAACGAAGAGGATCGCGCAGCCGCCGAGGATCGCGAGCAGCTCCCGGCTTGCCGGCGCCGCATCGGCCGCGATCGCGACCCAGAATCCGGTGAGCAGTCCCGCAAAGATCCCGATCCCGCCGAGCATCGGGGTCGTTCGCTGGTGCCAGCGATCCTCCCGTGGAGTGGCGCCCAGTCGGGCCGCGAGCGGCGTCTGCAGCAGCACCCAGATCGCCGCAGCCGCGGCGGGAAAAGCAGCAATCGCCGCGAGCGCCCTCACGCGGGCGAAGCGTACTGAACGGCTGTAAGTGCCATGTGAGGCCCTCTCTAGACTAGGCCGCGCCTATGACGACGGTATACGGAGACCTCGTCCGCTATCGCGAGCTGTTCGGGAACCTCTTCCGGCGGGACGTGCAGGCGAAGTACCGGGGCTCGCTCCTCGGTGTCGCCTGGACGCTCGCCAATCCCGTCCTGTTGATGGCCGTCTACCTGCTCGTCTTCTCCGTCCTCTGGAAGACCCCGTTCGGCAACGAGGGCCACTACGGCCTCTTCCTGCTCGTGGGCCTATCCGCCTGGATCTTCTTCGCCGCGTCGGTCCAGTCGGCGTCGCGCTCGCTGCTCGACAACGCGAACCTGATCCGCAAGACGCGCTTTCCGCGGCAGCTCGTGCCGCTGTCGGTTGTCGCGACCCACCTGATCAGCTTCGGCGTCATGCTCGTCGCGCTGCTCGCGCTCAACTTCGCGCTACTCCCGCGCGTGCGGAGCACGGAGTGGCTGGCGCTGCCGCTCGGGCTCGCGGTGGTCGCGATCACGGGCGGGTTGGCGCTCGCGATCGCGTGCCTGAACGTGCTCTTCCGCGACATCGAGTTCCTCGTCGCCGCGCTGCTGCTGCCGCTCTTTTTCTTGACACCGGTGCTGTATCCGCTCTCGGATCCACAGATCGCACGCCGCGATTGGGTCGTGGACGTGATCCACTGGGGAAACCCGCTCTCACCCGTCGTGGAGGCGTTGCGCGATCCGCTCTTCTACGGCCGCCTGCCGGGGCTCGGGGACACGATCTACACGGTGGTGGCCGCCGTCCTCGCGCTCGCGCTCGGCGCGTTCGTCTTCAATCGCGTCGACGACCAGATCGCGGTTGAAGTCTGAGCCCCGGAGCCGGTGCGGGGGTCTCGGCCCGAGCGTAAGGACGTCGCGTGCGCGAGTGAGGCGGAATATCCGCTGAGCGGGTTCCGAAGGTGCCACGACGTGAATGGACGAGTTCGACCCTACTGCCTCTCGCGAAGCCCCGGTCGAAGTCTGATGCGCGCGTCGTAGATCCAGGGCTCGTCGCCTTCGGGACGCCAAGCGGGTAAGCCGGCAACCTCCTCGTTCGGCTCCAGCGGCGGCAGCAACGACGGGCAGACGAGCGGATGCGCGAAGGCGGGATTCCGTCCTCCGCCTGGCGCGTACGGCTCGAGCTCGGGCGGACGGCGACGCATCTCGATCGAGCCGCCGACCGCTGCATATCCCTGCGCGTGCGCGGCGCGAATCTGCTCGCTGTCGCCGTCGGCGCCGAACAGCCGCGCGCCGTCCGCGTCGCGCGGCGAGACGTTGACCTGGAGCTCGGGCGAGAAGTTGCCGAGCTCGGCGAGCCAGAAGCGATGCTCGTCGACGAGGTCGAACGCGAGCTTGTAGCGCCCGGGCGGGATCGGTCCGCGCACGTCGAGCTCGCGCTCGACGCGCTCGCCCGGCTCGGCGCTCACTGGGTGACGGATGCCGTCCCACACGATCGGATTGCCCCGGGCGTCGAGCCAGTGGTACGAGACGTTGAGCTCTCGCCACGCAGCTGTCCCTGCGTTCTCGACCGCGACGTGCGCCAGGGCGAGCGCGCCTGCCTGCACCGGGCCGAGCTCGTGCGCGAGCCAGCGCACCGCTAGTGGCCCGGCAGGAACGGGATGCTCGCCCGTCACGCAACTAGCCTACGGCCTGTGGATTCGCTGCTCGTCAGGGCATGCCGGCGCGAGCCCGTCGAGCACACGCCGGTGTGGTTCATGCGCCAGGCCGGCCGCTCGCTCCCCGAATACCGCGAGCTCCGCAAGCGACACGGCTTGTTCGAGATCGTCGGGCAGCCGGAGCTGTGCGCGGAGGTGACACTGCAACCGGTGCGGCGTCACGACGTCGATGCCGCCGTGATGTTCACGGACATCATGTTCCCCGTCCTCGGCATGGGCGTCGACGTCCAGCTCGTCGAAAGCGTCGGCCCAGTGATCGAGCGGCCGATCCGCACGCCGGCGGACGTCGAGCGGCTCGTCGTGCCCGATCCCGAGGAGTCGGTGCCGACGATCCTCGAGGCGGTCCGGCTCGTCCGCGCCGAGTTGCGCGACGACCAGGCTGTGATCGGCTTCTGCGGCGGCCCGTTCACGGTCGCCGGTTATCTGATCGAGGGTAAGCCGAGCCGCGAGTTCGCGACCGTGAAGGCGCTGATGTACCGCGAGCCCGCGACGTGGCACGCGCTGATGGAGAAGCTCACGGAGACGTCCGCGCGTTACGTTGCCGCCAAGGCACGCGCCGGCGCAGACGTCATCCAGCTCTTCGACTCGTGGGTCGGCGCGCTCTCGCCGTCGGACTACGACGAGTTCGTCGCACCGTATGCGGAGCGCATGCTCGCTGCAGTCGACGTTCCGACGATCCATTTCGGCACGGGCACCGCCATGCTCCTCCAGGAGATGGCCGCAGCCGGCGGCGACGTCATCGGCCTCGACTGGCGGATTCCGCTCGACCGCGGCTGGGCCGAAGTCGGCCACGACCGCGGCGTGCAGGGCAACCTCGATCCGGCGCTTCTGCTCGCGCCGTGGGAGCGGATCGAGACCGAGACCCGCGCTATTCTCGAGCGTGCCGGAGGGCGGCCGGGTCATGTATTCAACCTTGGGCACGGAGTGCCACCCGACACAGACCCGGCCGTTCTCCGACGTCTGACCGAATTCGTGCACGAGGCGACCGTCGAGGCACGCGTATGAGCACCGCCGTTGTCCTGATGGCATACGGGTCGCCTGAGCGACTGGCGGACGTGCCGGCCTACTACGCGGACATCCGCGGCGGGCGGCCGATTCGTCCAGAGCATCTCGACGATCTCGTCGAGCGCTACCGCCGGCTCGGGATCGAGCACGAGTCGCCCCTCAACGCGATCACCGAGCAGACGCGTGCCGCCCTCGAGCGCGAGTTGCGCGACGTGCCCGTGTTCACCGGGATGAAGCACTGGATGCCGCGAATCGCTGACGCCGCCGACCGCGCCGTTGCTTCGGGTGCGGGCACCGTCGTCGGCCTCGTGCTCGCGCCGCATTACTCGGAGTTGTCGATCGCCGGCTACCGCGAGCAGCTCGAAGCCGCGCTCGAGGATCGCGCCGAACCGGTCTTCATCGACAGCTGGCACGACGAGCCCGGGTTCGTCGAGTTCCTAGCAGACCGGGTGCGGGGAACCGACGCCCACGTCGTGTTCACCGCGCACTCGCTCCCGGCCCGCGCGAATCCAACCTACAAGGAGCAACTCCTCGAAACGTCCCGGCTGATCGCCGAGTCCGCGGGGCTCGGCACGTGGACGTTCTCCTTCCAGAGCGAGTCCCCGACGGGCGAGCCCTGGCTGGGGCCGGACATCCTCGACCACCTGGAGGACCTGCGCCGGCAGGGCGTCAACAGCGTCCTCGTCTGCCCCGTCGGCTTTGTCGCCGACCACCTCGAGATCCGCTGGGACCTCGACCACGAGGCGGCGGAGAAGGCGGCCGAGCTCGGAATGGCGTTTCGTCGGATCGAGATGCCCAATGCCGACCCGCGTTTCGTCGCGGTGTTGGCCGGGCTGGTGCGACGGGCGCTGGCGGTACCCTCGAAGGCGTGATCCAAGCCGGAGCGATCGTCGCCGAGCATGCGGCTCGGCGTTTCAAGGTCTACCCCCGCGAGTCGCGGCGGCTGAAGGACGTCATCGTCGCGCGAGGCCGTTCGCGTCCGACCGAGGTGGTCGCGCTTCGTGACATCTCCTTCCGCGTCGAGCCCGGCAGCGCCGTCGGCCTCGTCGGACGCAACGGGTCCGGCAAGACGACGCTGCTGCGCCTGATCTCCGGGATCATCAAGCCGACCGGCGGCCATGTCGAGGTCGGGGGTCGCGTCGGCTCGCTGCTCGAGCTCGGCGCCGGCTTCCATCCCGACCTGACCGGGCGGGAGAACGTCTTCCTGAACGGCTCGATCCACGGGCTCAAGCGGGCGTACGTGCGCGAGCAGCTCGATGAGATCATCGCGTTCGCCGGTCTCGAGCAGTTCATCGACCTGCCGGTGCGCACGTATTCGTCCGGGATGTACATGCGGCTCGGCTTCGCCATCGCGGCGCACATCGACGCCGACGTTCTGTTGCTCGACGAGGTCTTCGCGGTCGGCGACGAGCAGTTCCAGCGCAAATGCTTCGGGAAGATCTTCGAGTTCAAGCAGCGCGGCGGCACGATCGTGTTCGTCTCGCATGACGCCTCCGCCGTCGAGCGTTTGTGCGATCGCGCGATCCTCCTCCGAGACGGCCTGGTCGCCTTCGACGGCCCGACCCATGACGCGATCGTGCGCTATCGCCAACTGCTCGCCGGCGACCGCGACCCGGCGGAGCGTGGCGCCGGCTTGAAGGAGTGGGGGAGCGGCGAGGCGCGCATCGACGAGGTCGAGCTGCTCGGGCCGGAAGGCGAGCCGAGGGCGCAGTTCCTTGCCGGCGAGCCGCTGGCGCTGAGGCTGCGGGTCGCCGCGCAGCGTCCCTTGCCCTCGCCGCGAGTGTCGTTCGAGCTCCGTGACGCATCGGGACTGCTCGTGGCGGGCGGTGCCCAGTCGACCGCGGAGCTGGGTTGGGACGATGAGACGACGGCATTGGCCGCGCGCTTCGACGTCGACAGCCTGCCGCTGGCGGACGGTCGTTTCCACCTGCGGCTGGGATTGAGCGACGAGACCGGCGGAGAGCTCTATCACTGGCTCGACGATGCGCTCACGTTCGTCGTGTATCCGGGCGGCGAAGCGCGCGGCGTGGTGCGGCTCGAGGGGCGCTGGACCGGGGAGGAAATCCAGGCGCAGGCGGAAAGGATCGCAACGTGAGCTCACGCACCTGTCCCGACTGGCCGGAGCTGATGGAGTACGCCCCGGATCTCCAGTTCAAGCACTACACCGTCGCGGAGGCGCGGCTACCGGCCGAAGCGCTGATGCACATCCCGGACGTTCCGCTGAGCGCCGTTGCGATCTGCTGTGACCTCGAGCGTCACGTCTTCTACGCCGCGCATACAGATCCGAGGGTCGCGGAGGCTCTGCGCGAGACACACTGGTACGAGCTCGCGGAGTGGACCTCCAGCGGCCCCGGCAGTGCGGCGCTGCCTACCTCGCCGGCGTAATCCGAACTGCTGGGGTCAGACCCCTCCGGGGTCAGACCCCGGCTTACACCCACACCTGGGGTGGGGGCCCCCCCCGGGCCGACCCCCCCCCGTGGTTTTTCCCGGCGTCGCAAAGGGGGGGCGCCCGCGCCCCCGCCCCCCCGGTCGACCCCCATCCCCCGCCT
>JBKPGW010000158.1:0-25222 GCA_046729555.1 Actinomycetota bacterium
TGAAGACCGTGACCTGTCCCTCGAAGCGATAGATCGAGCCGTGCACGACGGGGATGCCGTGCCACACGGACGCGTCGTTGACGAGGTAGCGCGTGGGGAAGTTGTCGGCGCCGTCGACGTTCAGGTCCCAGCCGTCGGCCAGGATCCGCTCGATGTTCTCCGACGTGAGCCGCTCCTTGTACGCGACGACCTGCACGTCGGGGTTGAGCGCTTCGACGGTGCGCTTGGCCGAGTCGACCTTCGCCTCGCCGAGCCGCTCCGTGGAGTGGACGATCTGGCGCTGCAGGTTCGACTCGTCGACGACGTCGGCGTCGACGATGCCGATCCGGCCGACGCCGGCGGCGGCGAGGTAGAGCGACGCCGGCGAGCCGAGTCCGCCCGCGCCGATCAGCAAGACCTTGGAGTCGAGCAGCTTCAGCTGACCTTGTTCGCCGACCTCGGGGATCAGCAGATGTCGGCTATAGCGCGCGCGTCGCGGCGCATCGAGGCCGGACTGGAGCTCGACCGGAAAGCCGTTCCGCTTCCAGTCCGTGAATCCGCCGGCGAGGGAGACCACGTCCTCGTACCCCATCTCCTCGAGCGTCTTCGCCGCGAATGCCGACCTGTTGCCCGCGGAGCAATAGAGCAGGACCTGCCTGGACGGGTCGGGCGCGGCGCGCTCGATCCGCGACTCGAGGTAACCGCGCGGGATGTGGACGGCGCCCGGAATGTGGCCTTCGTCCCACTCGTCCTGCTCGCGGACGTCGACGATGACGGCCGCGGCGTCCTCGACGAGGTCACGCGCACGCGACGCGTCGATCTCGTCGATCTCCGCGCGCACCTGCTGCAGCAATTCCCTGTACGTCGGCATCGCTTTCCGAAATATAGCGAGGGAGTCTTGGATACGGTCGCTGCGGATGAGCCCGCGGCTGCGAGTCTGGCTCCTCGTGGGTGCGGCGGCGGCCGCGGCCGCGGGGATCGCCGTGGGTGTGACGGTCGCCACTCGTTCTGACGTCAGCCGGCCGACGGCCAAGCCGCCGCCGTTCGTCCCCGACCCGACCGCGTCGCCCCAGATCGTGAGCGACGTACGCGAGGCGCTGCGTGCATGGCCGGCGGGCACGACGCGGCGGCTGCGCATCCTGGCGGCCCGGTATCAGGACAGCGCACTCGTCCGGCTCGAGCTCGGGCTCGCCCTCGCCTTCGCGGGCCAGAACGCCGACGCCGCCCGCGCCTGGCGTGCGGCGAAGCGGGTGCAGCCCGACTCGCCTTCCGCCGTGCACGCCACGGATCTGCGCCATCCGGACACGCCTCCGGGTCTGGCCCCGTTCGTCCCGGCGTTCACGCGCGCGAGGACGCAGGTGCAGCGGCACCTGCTCCAGGGCGCGGCGTTCCAGCAGGCGCTGCGACCCGTCTCCGCCGAACGCGAATTCGCAGCTGCCGCGCGCGCCGCGCCCAACGACCCGGAGGCGCTCACCGCCGCCGCCGTGGGCCTCTACGACAAGGACAACCCGGCCGCAGCCTTTTCGCGGCTCGGCCCGTTGGCGCGCCGGTTCCCGCACGCCCAGACCGTTCGCTTTCACCTCGGCCTGCTGCTGATCTACTTCGGCGACCTGCAACGTGCGCGCCGCGAGTTGACTTTGGTGCGCGCAGAAGGCCCGCGCACACGGCTTGGCCAAAGGGCCGACACGCTTCTCCGGGCCGGTCGAAAGCCCTAGGACCATTCGGCACTAAAATGAGCCGTTCGGCCTATGGCTTTCGTCCTGGCCAACTGGCACAGTGCGGCATCGCCAAACACCGGTTCCACGAGGGGGGAACAGGAGTGAGCGCAACAGAGGCCGTCGCACCGCCGAAGACCGTCTCCGATCTGTTCGAGACGGACGATGCAAAAGCGCTCCTGGAGGCCGGACGGGAAAACGGCCAGCTCAGCGCCGAGGAGATCGCCGTCGCGCTCGACGAGCTCGATCTCGAGCCGGCCCAGATCGACGACTTCTACCACGCGCTCGAGGAGCTGCACATCGAGGTCGTCGCGGGCGTCGAGGAGGACGAGCGGGAGCCGGCAGAAGAGCCGCGCGAGGTCTCGACCGACGCGCTGCAGCTGTTCCTCAAGGACATCGGCAAGGTCGACCTGCTCACGGCCGCGCAGGAGGTCGAGCTGGCGAAGCGCATCGAGCGCGGCGACCACGGGGCGAAGCAGGAGATGGTGGAGGCGAACCTGCGCCTCGTCGTGTCGATCGCGAAGAAGTACCGCAACCAGGGCCTGCCCTTCCTCGATCTGATCCAGGAAGGAACGATCGGGCTCGTGCGCGCCGCGGAGAAGTTCGACTACCGCAAGGGGTTCAAGTTCTCGACGTACGCGACGTGGTGGATCCGCCAGGCGGTCGCCCGCGCGCTCGCCGACAAGGCACGCACGATCCGCATGCCGGTCCACGTCGTCGAGAAGCTGAACAAGATCGTCCGTTCCGAGCGCAAGCTGCGTGCCGAGCTCGGCCGCGAGCCGACCTCCGGCGAGATCGGCCGCGACCTCGACCTCAGCGCCGACGAGGTGGAGCACATCCGGCGGAGCGCACAGACACCGGTGTCGCTCGAGAAGCCGGTCGGCGACGAGGACGAATCCGAGTTCGGCCACTTCATCACCGACGAGAACCTCCCGTTGCCGGACGAGGAGGCCGAGATCACACTCCGCAAGGAGACGCTGCGCAAGATCCTCGGCACACTCTCGAGCCGCGAGCGCCAGGTGCTCGAGCTTCGCTACGGGCTCGACGGCCAGCACCCGCGCACGCTCGACGAGGTCGGGCGGACGTTCAACGTCACACGCGAGCGCATCCGCCAGATCGAGAACCAGAGCCTGAAGAAGCTGCGCGCGCTTGCGGATGCGATCAAGCTCCGCGACGTCGCCTGAGTCAGCTATAGACTCTCCTATATGCGGAGGAAGCTCGTTGCGTTCCTAGGCGCGGCGTTCGTGGCCGCCGTCCTCGCGTCTCCCGTCCTGGCGTCCGGGCATCAGCACCCGACGGGCGGGGGCAAGAGCGGCTCCACCATCATCGCCGGCCGGGAATAAACACCGGTCCAAGTAGACTCGCCCGCTCGTGAACGACACGTGGCTGAACGAGCTGCGGGAATTTATTGCGATCCCGAGTGTCAGTGCGGACCCGGCGCATCAGGACGACGTGCGGCGCGCGGCCGAGTGGGTGCGCGACTTCGTGAAGCGGGCCGGCGGCGAGGCCGAGCTGGTTCCGCACGGCCCACGCGACCTCGTGATCGGCGACATCCCGGCCAGCACGAACGGCGCGGGCGCGCCGACGGTGCTGATCTACGGCCACTTCGACGTGCAGCCGCCGGCGCCGCTCGAGCTGTGGGAGTCGCCGCCGTTCGAGCTCGAGGAACGTGACGGCTGGTTTTACGCGCGCGGCATAGCCGACGACAAGGGCCAGCTCTACACCCTTTTGAAGGCGGCCGAGCTGCTGCAGGCGGACGGCGCGCTCCCCGTCAACATCCGCGTGGCCTGCGACGGCGAGGAGGAGATCGGCGGCCACTCGATTGTCGAGTTCCTCGAGCAGGACGAGCGTGGAGCGGACGCCTGCATCATCTTCGACGGCGGCATGACGCGACCGGAGCAGCCGGAGTTCGCGCTCGCCACGCGCGGGCTCGTCGGCTTTCACGTCAAGGTGCGCACCGGCGAGCGCGACATGCACTCGGGCTACTACGGCGGCGCTGCGCTCAACGCCATCCATGTGCTGCTGCAAGGACTGTCCGCGCTGCTTGCACGAGACGGCTTGCTGCCGGATCAGCTGCGCGTGGGACGCACGGCGCTCAGCGACGTGGAGGTGGCGAGCCTGAAGAAGCTGCCGTCGGGCGCGGAGATCCTGCTCGAGGCCGGCGCGACCCCGCTCGACCCGAACGCGGAGAGCGACTTCTACGACCGCACGTGGGCGGAGCCGTCGCTTGACATCAACGGGATCTTCGGCGGCAAGCCCGACCTGGTGAACACGACGCTCGTCGTCGAGGCCCACGCGCGCTTCACGATCCGGCTCGCGCCGGGACAGGATCCCGACATGATCGGGAGCGCGGCCGAGCGCCTCTTCCGCGCGGCCGTCCCGCGCGGAGCGAACGTCACCATGGAGCGGGAGAACTCGGCGCCACCGGGGGTCTTTGCGCCGGATTCGCCTGCGATCCAGCTCGGGCTCGACGCGTTCGAGCGCGCCGTCGGCGTCCGGCCGATCCTCGTCCGCGTCGGCGGGACGCTGCCGATCTACCCGGCGCTCGCGGAGAAGGGCATTCCGACGATCGGCACTGGGTTCGCGCTGCGCGAGAGCAACGTTCATTCGCCGAACGAGCGACTGCGCGTGCAGGACATCGACCGCGCCGTCGCCGCTGCGACCGAGCTGTACAAGGGGCTCGCTGCGCTTGGCTGATCTTCCCGCGCAGCTTCAGGAGGACGTGCTCGAGCGGTTCCTGCGCTACGTCCGCATCGACACGACCTCGGACCAGGACTCCGAGACCTATCCGAGCACGGCGAAACAGCGTGACCTCGGCGAGGTCCTCGAGCGGGAACTGCGTGAGATTGGTCTCGAGGACGTCGAGCTCACCGAGCACGGCTACGTCTTCGCTACGCTGCCGGGCTCCGCGGGCCCGACGGTCGGCCTGATCGCACACATGGACACGAGCCAGGACGAGTCCGGCGCGAACGTGCAACCGCAGGTCGTGCGCAACTGGGACGGCAGCGACATCGTCTTGCCGGGCGATCCTGACAAGGTCTTGCGCGCGGAAGAGAATCCGATCCTCGCGGAGCGCGTGGGCCACGACATCGTTACGACCGACGGGACGACGCTGCTCGGCGCAGACGACAAGGCGGGTGTCGCGGAGATCATGGGCGCGGTCGCGTACCTCGCCGCACGTCCGGAGGTCGAGCATGCGCCGATCCGAGTCGGCTTCACCGTCGACGAGGAGGTCGGCCGCGGCGTCGACCACTTCGACATCGACGCGTTCGGCGCCGACTTCGCCTACACGCTCGACGGCTCCGAGCTCGGGCGCATCGACGACGAGACGTTCTCCGCCTTGGAGGTACGGATCAAGATCGAGGGGCTCAGCGTGCATCCCGGCACCTCGAAGGGGAAGATGGTGAACGCGATCAAGCTCGCGGCGCGCCTGCTCGAGCGCCTGCCTCCGGACTCGCGTTCGCCGGAGACGACCGAAGGGCGTGAGGGCTTCGTCCACCCGCATCGCTTCACGGGCACGACCGCGGAGGCGGAGCTGCGCTTCATCGCACGCGACTTCGACGCCGCCAAGCTGGCCGAGCACGAGCAGCTGCTGCGCGGGCTCGCGGACGAGCTGGCAGCCGAGGAACCACGCGCACGGGTGAGCATCACGGTCGAGGAGCAGTACCGCAACATGAAGGAGTTCCTCGACGCCGATGCGAGCGTGGCGGAGGCGGCCGACGAGGCTGCACGCCGCTGCGGGATCGAGCCGTGGCGCGAGCCGATCCGCGGCGGTACCGACGGTGCGCTGCTGAGTGCACGAGGGCTGCTGACGCCCAACATCTTCACGGGCGGGCAGCAGTTCCATTCGGTGCTCGAGTGGGCGTCCGTCCAGGACATGGCCGCGTCGGCCGCGACGATCGTGGAGCTGGCGAAGCTGCTGGCGGAACCAGAGTGGAGCTCGCGTCACCGCGGTGCCACAACGGCCGCTTGAGTCCACGTTTCCCGCGAAAGCGGCGTCCGACCTCTATTTGACCGCCGTCAGGCGGTCAAATAGGCGTGACCGAACTGCCGCATCTCCTCGATGATCGGCAGCAAGGCTTCACCCTTGTCGGTCAGCTCGTACTCCACGCGCGGCGGGCTCTCGGCGTAGCTGCGGCGCTCGACGAGGCCCTCGTCCTCGAGGGCGCGGAGACGCTCCGAAAGAGTGCGGGGGCTTATCCCGGCACACGAGTGCTCGAGCTGCGAGAAGCGGCGCGCGCCCTCGGAGAGATCGTGCACGAGCAACGCCGTCCACTTGGCGCCGATGATCTCGGCGCAGGCCGCGACGGCACATGACGTCGCCTCGTGGACGGGGTTCATCGTGCGCATCGCTATCCGGATTGTAGCGGTGCGGTTTTCCGCCGTTCGATTCGGGGGCTCACCGGCTGGTTCAGCGCACGACCCCGCGCGACGATGGAGGCATGAAACAGGACATCCTCATTGCAGGCCTGATGGTGCTCGGCAGCATCGTGTGGCTGGCCGCGATCATCGCGGTGATCGCACGCGCCGTCCGCGAGGAGCCGCGGACGGTCAAGACGCCCGAGACGGCGCCGGTCCTGCGTCCAGCTTCGGGCTGGTAAAGCGGACGAGCTAATCCCACGGCGGCGCGCCAAAGGTCCAGCGGCCGCCGAGCATGGTCGCGACGACGTTGACGTCCGTCAGATCGTCCGCTTCGTACGGGTCGCGGTCGAGCACGACGAGGTCGGCGAGGTAGCCGGGAAGGAGCTTGCCGCGACGGTGCTCGTCGCGCGCAAGCCAGGCCGGGTTGACGGTCGTCGCCTCGAGCGCCTCGTCGAGCGTGAGCCGCTGCTCGGGGTGCCAGTCACGCTGGACTCCGGCGCAGACGCCGGCCCAAGGGTCGAGCTCCTCGATCGGCGCGTCCGAGCCATTCGCGAGCAGCGCGCCGGCGTCCCGGAGCGAGCGGTACGCGTAGGCGCGGTCGGTCTTCCCGGCCCAGAAGCGTTCCGCGATCTCACGGTCGGACGGGGCGTGGCTGAACTGCACCGACGCGGCGACGCCGAGTTGCGCGAAGCGGGGGATGTCCTCGGGCGTCAGCAACTGGGCGTGCTCGATGCGTGGGCGCAGGCCGAGCGGTCGCCACGTGTCGCGCGTCTGCTCGAAGGCGTCGAGCGCCTCCCGGTTGGCGAGGTCGCCGATTGCGTGCACAGCGACGGGCAGGCCTGCCTCGACGCCGCGGCGGATGATCTCGACGAGCTCGTCGCGGCTCGTGATCTGCACGCCGGAGCCGTCGAGCATCCGCGCGGTCTGGGAGCCGAGCGTCCCGTCCATGAACGCCTTCAGGTAGCCGACACGCACGAGCTCGTCGCCGAAGCCGCTGCGCAGGCGTAGCGCGGCAGCGTGGTCGACCTGGTCGGCCGGGATCGACTGCCAGACCCGGAGGTGTAGCGAGCCCTCGTCGCGCAGGCGCTGCCAGACGCCGAGCGCCCCGAGCCAGCCGTCCTTGTCGTGGACCGCGGTGACGCCGCGCGTCACGGCGATGCGCACTCCCTCGCGCGACGCCTCCACCATCTCGTCCTCGGTCGGCCGCACGTGCATGTCCCGGAAGTGCCAGGCGCATTCCTCGCGCAGCACGCCGGTCGGCTCGCCCTCCGCATCGCGGACGACGACGCCGCCCGCGACCTCGAGGTCGCCGTTCGCCCGTGCGAGCGCCGCGGAGTTGAGCCAGAGGGAGTGGTAGTCGCGCGCCATCAGGGCGGTCGGCGTGTCGCCCGTGACACGGTCGAGCGCTTCCTTGGTCGGCTCGGTCGGCGGCGACCAGTCGCCGCTGCGCCAGCCCATTCCTCTCAGCCAGCGTCCCGGTTGGACGTCGCGGGCGGCGGCGGCGATCCGTTCGAGCGCCTCGTCCAGAGTGGCCGTGTCCTCGAGGCGCACCTGTCTCTGCGCGAGCGACCAGGTCGGAAAGTGGACGTGGGAGTCGTTGAAGCCGGGGAGGACGCAGCGGCCGCCGAGGTCGACGCGTTCGGGGCTCGCCAGGGCGGTCTCGTGCGTGCCGACGCCGCCCGCGATCCGGTCGCCCGCGATCGCCAGTGCGCGTACCGTCGGTAGCGTGGGCGCGAGGGTCCGGACGGTTCCGTTTTCGAGGATCATGCGCGAGAATCTTGCCTGCCAACCAAGAGGAGGAGGCATGCTCGACCACGTTTCCATCCCGGTGAGCGACTTCGAGCGGAGCCGGGAGTTCTACGAGAAGGTGCTCGGCACCCTTGGCGCGAAGGCCATGATGGAGTGGCCCGGCCTCGTTCTGTTCGGGACGGAGGACGGGATGGTCGGGATTCGCAAGAGCGATCAGGTGGCGCCGCTGCACGTCGCGTTCAAGGCCGACCGTGACGGAGTGCACGCGTTCTACGACGCGGCACTGGCCGCGGGAGCCTCGGACAACGGCGCGCCGGGCGTGCGCTCCGACATCCATCCGAATTACTACGCCGCGTTCGTGCACGACCCTGACGGCCACAACATCGAGGCGGTCTGCCACACGCCCGCGTAACCTTCAGCCGTGTCGTACGACCCGCTGAGCGACGAGCAGCGTGAAATTCGTGACCTCGTCCGGCAACTGGCGCGCGAACGGATCGCCCCACGTGCCGCAGAGATCGACGAGAGCCACGAGTTTCCGTGGGACGTCGTCGAGTTGTTTCGCGAGAACGATCTCTTCGGCCTGTTCTTCGACGAGGAATACGGCGGGCTCGGGACGGGGACGCTGCTGTCGCTCGTCGCGATCGAGGAGGTCTCGAAGGTCTGTGCGACGAGCGGGCTGATCCTGGCCGTCCAGGAGCTGGGCTCGCTGGGCCTGAAGCTCGCGGGCGACACCGAGCAAAAGCAGCGCTGGTTGCCGCGGCTCGCGTCGGGCGAGTGGCTGTGCGCCTACGCGCTGACGGAGTCGGGGTCCGGGTCGGACTCGGCGGCGATGCGGACGAGCGCGCGGCGCGAGGGCGACGAGTACGTGTTGAACGGGTCGAAGCGGTTCATCACGAACGCGGGTGTGGCACAGCTGTACACGGTGTTCGCGAAGACCGATCCCGAGGCGGGACATGCCGGGATCTCGGCGTTCGTCGTGGAGGCGGATGCGCCGGGGTTCGAGGTCGCGCGGCTGGAGCCGAAGATGGGGATTCGCGGGTCGACGACGGGTGAGCTCGTACTGGAGGAGTGCCGCCTCCCGGCCGATTCCTTGCTTGGCTCGGAGGGGGAGGGGTTCAAGATCGCGATGCGCATCCTCGACCGGTCCCGCCCCGGCGTCGCCGCGCAGGGGCTGGGGATCGCGCAGGGCGCGACGGACTACGCGCTCGAGTACGCAAAGACCCGCGAGACGATGGGCAAGCCGATCGGCCAGCACCAGCTCGTCGCGGCGATGCTCGCGGACATGGAGACGAAGTGCGAGGCCGCGCGCGGCTTGCTCTACAAGTTCGGGGCGGCGGTTGACGAGGGCATCGATGGGCCCGAGCTGACGAAGCTGTCTGCGATGACGAAGCTGTACTGCACGGACGTCGCGATGGAGGTCACGACCGACGCCGTCCAGGTGCTCGGCGGTTACGGCTACATCCAGGAGTACCCGTTGGAGCGCATGATGCGGGACGCGAAGATCACGCAGATCTACGAGGGCACGAACCAGATTCAGAGGCTGGTGATCGCGCGCGAGATGCTCAAGGAGCAGCGTGCGTTCCTGCTCGCCGGCGTCGGCTGAGCGACGGCATTTTTCCTCATCACGCATTCACGCTAGGGTCAGGAAGGTTTCCGTCCCTAGGAGGAGCGATGAAGCGTTACCTCGGTCTCACAGCTCTGATCGCGGCCTTGGCGCTCGTCGCGAGCGCCGGAGCCGCGTCACCCGTCAAGGGCTCGTTCAAGTACTGCAGCGACCCAACCTTCCCACCGATGGAATCGGAGACCACGAGCGGCAAGCCCGTCGGCTTCGACATCGACATGGCGAACGCGATCGCGAAGTACTGGAAGGTGAAAGCAAAGTTCGTGAAGACGGCGTTCCCGGGCTTGCTGCCGGCGCTCGGGTCGAAGCGCTGCAACATGGTCATCAGCGGCATCTTCGTCACGCCTGACCGGCTGAAGCAGTTCCCGGCCGTCGCCTACATGAAGACGCATCGCGCGCTCGTCGTGGAGGCGGGGAACCCGAAGCGGATCAAGGGGCCGAACGACCTGTCCGGCAAGAACGTCGCCGTGCAGGCCGGGACGAAGTACGAGGAGTACCTCAAGGCGTTGAACGACCAGTTCAAGATGTCCGGCAAGGCGCAGATGAACCTGCAGAGCTACCCCGGAGACACGGACGCCGTCGGGCAGATCCTCGTCGGGCGCGCTGACGCCGTGCTGACGCAGGACACGTCCGGGGCGTACCAGAAGAAGCAACACCCGGGCAAGCTGGCGATCGCGTACCTGTTCCCGGAAACCGACACCTTCGGGATCTACTACCGGCCGGCGGACAAGAAGCTCGGGACGGCGCTGCGCGGCGTGATCAAGGCGCTGAAGAAGAACGGCACGCTGAAGAAGATCGCGACCAAGCATCAGATCCCCGTGACCGACGTGAAGTAGGTTCGCCGCGACGGTGGTCGCGAGCTTCGACACGCACATCTTCTGGGAAGCGCTCTCGTCCAGGCCTTACTGGCATGGAGCGCTTCTCGCCTTTGAGCTGACCTGCGCGACGCTCGGCGCTGCCTTCGTGATCGCGTTCTTCCTCGCGCTGGGTGCGCTCAGCCGCTCGCGACCGCTGCGGGCGCTGGTGTTGGTCTACAACTGGTTCTTCCGCGCGATCCCGACGCTGCTCCTGTTGCTGTTCGTCTGGAACGGGTTGCCGCAGATCTCGGACGCGTTCACGAGTGATTGGTACAAGCCGTTCCTCGCCGCTTTCATCGCGTTGACGTTGAACGAGGCGGCGTACCTGTCCGAGATCATCCGGGCAGGGCTGATCTCGGTTGATCCGGGCCAGGAGCTTGCCGGCCGGGCGCTGGGAATGACGCGCGCACGCATCTTGCGGCGCATCGTCGTGCCCCAGGCAGTGCGGATCATCATCCCCCCAACGGCCAACGAGTTCATCACGCTGCTGAAGCTGACCAGCCTGGCCTCGGTGATCTCGCTGTACGAGCTGCTCGGGGCGGCGACGGTTCGCGCGAGTCAGAACTTCGCGTATCTGGAGGCGTACACGGCTGCGGCGGTCTACTACCTCGCGATCGTAAGCGTCCTAATGGCGTTGCAGGCGCAGCTCGAGCGGCGGTTCACCTGGCGATCGACGGCTCGTCGCCGCCGGGCCCCGGTTCCGGCCGTCGCACATGACGCGCGATGAACGAGCCGCTGCTGCGTGCGGAAGGCGTGTCGAAGTCCTACGACGGGACAGACGTCCTACGCAGCGTGACGCTGGAGGTCGGGCGGGGCGAGGTCAAGGTGATCATCGGGCCGTCCGGGTCGGGGAAGTCGACCTTGCTCCGTTGCCTTGCGTTGCTGGAGCCGGTCGACGCCGGGGACGTCTGGCTCGACGGCACGCACTTGAGCCGGTTGCGGGAGAAGGAGCTGGCGCCGCACCGCTCGGAGGTCGGGATGGTGTTCCAGCGGTTCAACCTGTTCCAGAACATGACGGCGCTCGCGAACGTGATGTGCGGGCTCGTCGAAGTGCGGCGGCTGAAGAAGGCGGAGGCGCGGGACCGCGCGCTCGAGTTTCTCGAGCGGGTCGGGTTGCGCGACAAGGCCGACAGCTATCCGGACGAGCTGTCCGGTGGGCAGCAGCAACGTGTCGCGATCGCCCGGGCGCTGGTGATGCGGCCGAAGGCGATGCTGTTCGACGAGCCCACATCGGCGCTGGACGTCGAGCTCGTGCGCGAGGTGCTCGACGTGATGGAGGGGTTGGCTCGCGACGGGATGACGATGGTCGTGGTGTCGCACGAGCTTCGCTTCGCCCACCACGTCGCGAGCTCGATCTTGATGATGGACGAGGGCCGGATCATCGAAGAGGCCCCGCCGGAGCAGTTCTTCTCCTCGCCGAGCCACGAGCGCACCCGCCGTTTCCTCGCCCTGGTGGAGTGACGGCAACCCAACTGCCTGGGGTCTGACCCCGCAGGGGTCAGACCCCAGCCTTTCGACGGATCCACCCACCCCGTCGAACTGCTGGTGACCGGGGTCTGACCCCTCGGGGTCAGACCCCAGCCTTTCGCACGATCCACCCAGCCACTTCCTGGACAAACCCGGGGTCGATCTGGTGGAACATCTTGGTCTCGCGGTACAGCACCTCGGCGCCCGCCTTCTCCAAGAGCGCCCGCGCGCGGCGACCCCACTCGACGCCGATCACGTTGTCCAGGGTCCCGTGTCCGATCGCAACCGGCGGCAACGGCGGCGACAGGTCCAGCTCGAGCCCAAGCACCGTCGGCACGAAGCTGCTGAACACGCACAACGCAGCGGGACGAGGACGCCCGGCGCCGAGACCCAGCGCGTACGACATCGCGCCGCCTTGCGAGAAACCGCCCAGCACCAGCTGCTCGTACCCGACCGCGTGCTCCCCGAGAAACCCGTCGAGCCACTCCACCAACGCGCCGAAGCCGGCGTGAAACGTCGTCGGCTCGGGCGTCCCGATCCCGCCCAGCAGGTACCAGTGGGCGCCGCCGGGCGGCAAGGACAAGGGCCCGCGCGGCGTCACACCCACGAGCAGCCGCTCCGGATCCAGGGCATCCAGGAGCGGGAACAGGTCGTGCTCGTCCGCCCCGCGCCCGTGCAGCAGCACGAGCGCGCCCTCGGGCTCCCCCGCCGCCGGCCGCAAGAGCGCCGTAAACGCCACGCGGAGATCATGACCGCGCGGGTAGAGTCGAGCGCGCGATGCGCTTCGAGGGAATCCACCACGTCACCTGCATCACCGCCGACGCCCCGGGGAACGTCGACTTCTACGTCCGCGTCCTCGGCCTGCGCCTGGTCAAGAAGTCCGTCAACCAGGACGACCCGACCGTCTACCACCTGTTCTATGCGGACGAGAAGGGCAGCGCCGGGAGCGACCTCACCTTCTTCGAGTACCCGCACGCGAAGGAAGGACGAGCCGGTCGCGGGATGGTGCATCGCATCGTCTTCCGCGTTGCATCCGAGGATGCAATCGAGTTCTGGAGCGACCGCCTGACGAACGAAGGAGTCGCTGTCGAACGGGAGGAGGGGAGCCTCCGCTTCGCCGATCCGGAGGGCCTTGGCCTCGAGCTCAACGTCGTCGCGACGACCGACGAGCCGCTCGTCGCCGGGCACCCGGAGATCCCACGCGAGCTCGCGCTCCAGGGTTTCGACGGCGTCCGTGCCTTCGCCGAACCCGGCCCGAGCCGCACGTTTCTCGAGCAGACGCTCTCGTTCGACCAGCACGGCGACTCCGTCTGGGAGGTCCGGGGCGATAGACGCGGCTCCTGGTACGCGTACGACGACCCGCCCGCGGAGCCCGGCATTCCCGGCGCCGGCACGGTGCACCACGTCGCCTGGGCGTCACCGCAGGACGAGCACGAGGCCTGGCACGAGCTCGTCGCACAGAGCGGCGCTCACCCGACGCCGATCATCGACCGCTTCTACTTCCGTTCGATCTACTTCCGTGAGCCGAGCGGCGTGCTGTTCGAGATCGCCACGCTCGGGCCGGGATTCACCGTCGACGAGCCGCTCGAGCACCTCGGCGAGAAGCTCTCGCTCCCGCCCGACTATGAGCACCTGCGCGAGCGCGTCGAACCCGTGCTGACGCCTCTACCCAACCCTCGCGAGCTCGTCCAGCGCTAGCGCCGGATACCGGGCGCGAATCGAGTCGACGAACCCGGCCATCCGCTCCGCCAGCTCGGCGTCGTCGACCTCCAAGACGTTCTCGGCGTTCTCCTCGCCGGAGTGCGAGAGGTTGAAGCTGCCGATGAAGACGGTGTCGTCGCATACGCACACCTTCGCGTGCATGTAGTCGTGCACGGCACCAGGCGCGTACGGCGTCGAACGCTTGCCGGAGAACGACGCCCGCCCCAACAGGAACCTCAGCGCGGGCATCTTCCAGGTGTCGTTCCCGTTCCTGCGCCACTGCGCGAGCACCTCGGCGATCTGCGTCGCGTCGACGACGCCCGCGAGCTCGACGCGTCCGTCCGCCGCGACCTCCGCGAGCGTCCCGAGGATCGGGCCGGACGAGATCACGGGCGACGCGACGCGCACGCGCCGCTTCGCGCGCCCGACCGCGTGCGCGATCGCATGCGCGAGTTTCTCGCCGCGCTTCGGCGAGAACCACGTGCGCACCTCGGCGTCGCCGACGCTGATCGGATCGGTGGGGACCCGGCCCGAGCCCTCCACCTCGCGCTTCTTCCAGAGCTGCGCGAAGTCGTCCTGGTAGCGGATCGCGACACCGGAGGACTCGACCACGACGATGACGTTCTCCTCCCGCGTCCACGAGTCGTCCGTCCAGTTCGTCGAGCCCGTCCAGACCGCGTCGCGGTCGCGCACGACGTACTTGTGGTGCATCAGATCAGGCCAGCCCGGAATGCCGACCGTCTCGAACGGCAGCGACTCGACGAGCTCCGGCTCCGTCTTCGGCGGCGGCGGCACCGGCGGGCGCGCGTCGTCGCGATCGAGGTTGTAGAGCAGGCGCACGTGCACGCCGCGCTCGTGCGCGCCGACGAGCGCGCCCTTAACGATGTCCGCCGTCTCGTCGTGCAGCTCGAAGTCGTAGAGCGCGAGCTCGAGCGTGGTCCGGGCCGGCTCGACAAAGGCGGCGATCCGTCGCGCGACGTCGAGTGACGTCTGCCCGCCGTCCGTCAGAGTGTGGACCTCGACGGACTGGCCCTCGTTGGGGGTCGCGCTATCGTGCTCCATAAGCTCCGAAGAGACAGCCGTCGCCGGCCGAAGGAGCGTGATTGAGCTCGGACGAGAACACGCGCTTATGGCGCCGAACGACCTGGGTGGTCCTCGGAGGGGCAGTCACGGCTTTCGCTCTCGGAACAGTAGTCGTCGTCGTGAGGGGGCACTACGACAGCACCGGCTCCGGCGTTCGGCGTCGGCCCAGCTACCGAGGTCGGCGGCGGCGGCGAAACGCCTCCCCTGCAGGCGCTCAACGACGTCCGGGGATTGTCATCACACCGCTCCACCTGCACGATGTGCCACAACGTCGGGCAGCACACGGGGAGGCTCGAGGCAGCGGTCTGGACCCAGCGACCCCGCCAGCTCCTACTACTCGACGCCGGCCTGTCGATCGGGTGATCCGGTTGTGAAGTCGAGCGCACAGAAACCGAACGGTCCCGTAATTGGGATCAACCGGCAGGCGCCGGTCGTCGGCAGGAGCGAGCTCGAGATGGACGCCCCTCCGGAGGCGGTCTGGGCAGTGCTGACGGAGTTTGCTCGGTGGCCGACCTGGAACGCCGACGTGAAGTCGATGCAGTTCGAGGGGCCGGTCGAACCTGGGTCTCGGTTCCGCTGGAAGGCGGGGCCTGGAACGATCGCTTCCGTGATCGTGCGCGTCGAGGCGCCGCAGCTCATTGCGTGGACCGGTAAGACGCTCGGCATCAACGCAATCCACTTCTGGATGCTCGAGCCGCGGAACGGCAGGACGCTCGTGCGGACGGAGGAGTCGTATGACGGACTGGTCGCTCGGCTCTTCCGAGGCTCGCTTCAGAAGACGCTCGACTCCGCGCTCGAGCGAGGGCTCGGGTACCTCAGGGCGGAGGTCGAAGGCCGCGTGCGCGCTACGAGACCCTGATGACCACGCTGTAACGGCGGTCGCGCGGCGACCAGACACGCAGCCCCGTGCCGGGAGCGGCGGTGACCACGCGGCGGAGGAACCCGCCAGGTGTCGTGAACTGCGTCCGCCCGAGCCAGTACCAACGGCGACCGCGCAACTGCTGCAGCCGGTACGGCTGTCGGCCGGACCGCGGCCGCACCTGACCCCACACAGTCGCGTGCTTATCGCGGCGCGACACCTGTGCAAACGGAAGCGCGTACGCAGCGAACGACGGCTTGACCTTGCCGCGGCTCGTATAGAAGCCGCTCGTCCACCGCTGCGCATTCGGTTCGTCGCGGACGAGGAAGTGGATCAGCAGGTCCACGCGTGAGGAGAGATAGGCGCGCAGCGCCCCCTCGCCCACGTATCGCGCCTGCAACGCATTCGAGACGCCGAGCCACTTGCTCGGGGGCTTCGAGTTGTAGCCGTACTCGGTGAGCCAGATCCTCGTGCGCGAGCCGAAGTTCCGCTTCACCTCCGTGATCAGCTTCGGGAGCGTCGCCATCGTGATCTCGGTGCACCGCCAACAGCCGCCGCTCGTGGGCGTCTCTCCAGGTCGCACGGGATACGGGTTCTGTGCGTAGGCGTCGAGGAGGGCGTGTGCGGCACGCATCCCTCGGATCCAGGCGATCGGCGAGACGCCGCTGGGCGTCTTCCGCGGCGACGTCACGCCGCCCGCGACGAGGTTCCGTGGGTTCGCCGACTTGAGCGCGCGGTACGCGGGATTCAGCAGGCGAGTGACGTACAACCTCGGCGAGTTCGGGATCAGGAAGAGCCGAACGTTCGGCTCGTTCCAGATCGTCCAGCGTGTGATCCACGGATACTTCGTCGAGGCCGCGTAGGCGAACGAGGCCAGCAACGTCGCATCGCTCGGGAGAGAGTTCGGTGTCCTCCCGTCGCTCGCCCACTCCGGTGTCCCCCAGAGCGAGATGAGGACGGCGATGTGCGCCGCGCGTAGGCGTTGCAGGATCGAGTCGTACAGCTCCCAGTCGTACGCGGGGTCGTCAGGGTTGCGGGGATCGGCGGGAACGCTCTGCGCCACCGCATCCCAGCGAAGCGTCAGCCGCACGACGTCGACACCGAGCCGCTGCAGGATCTGGATGCGTTTCGCCGGCGCCTCTGGGCCGTACAGCAGCCAGGCGTCGTCTTGGACGCCGTACTGAATGTGTGTCGAAGCGGATGCGCCGGCTGGTGCAAGCAACACCAATGACAAGACGCCGACGATCGCGGCCAGTTGAATCCTCATGTCACCCCCGTTGGCAGGACGTGCTACGCGTTCCCGTCTGCGTTGAGGCTAGGCGCCGGTTGTTCGGGCCCCGTAAAGATTCGGTTCGCGTCCGGGGAGCGAGGTGCGGCTGACCGTACCCCAAGACACAGGGAAGCTCCCTTATCGACGAGCGCGTTGCGGTGCAGCCTTGTTGCATGAGAGACATTTCTGGTTCGGTTCGGGTAGTGATCGTCGGCGCGGGCCCCGCAGGGCTCGCAGTGAGCACTCGGCTTGCACGCCTCGGCAGTCCGCACGTCGTCCTCGAGCGTGAAAGAGTTGGGTGGAGCTGGCGTGCGCAGCGCTGGGACTCCTTCCGTCTGAACACGCCGCGCTGGGCGAACCGCGTGCTGGGTAAGTCCCTGGCCGGCGGGAGAGACACCTTCGCATCGGCCGGCGATCTGGTTGCTGCTTTGGAGCAATCTGCAAAGCGGCTTCCGGTTGCTGAGGGTGTCGAGGTGTTGAGCGCGCGACGGATCGGGCCGAACTGGCGACTCGATACAACGCGTGGGCCGATTGCTGCGGACGCAGTCGTCGTCGCCAGCGGATTCCAGAACGTGCCACGCAAACCGGCGTACGCCGATGCCCTGCCGCGGCAGATCAGTCAGCTTCACGTCGCCGACTACCGCAACCCCAGTACGCTCGAGGATGGCGTTCTCGTCGTCGGCGGTGCGCAATCCGGGCTGCAGATCGCGGAGGACTTGGTCGACGCCGGGAAACGCGTGTACCTCGCCACAAGTCGCGTCGGCCGCCTGCCTCGACGCTTCGCCGGCCGCGATGCGCTCGAATGGATGCGCGAGAGCGGACAGCTGGATCTACCGCGCGATCAGGCCGATCCGAGCGCGATCGCCGTGACCCCGCCGCAAGTGTCGGGTGCAAGCGGAGGGCGCACCGTGAGTTACCAAGCGCTTGCGAGTCGCGGGGTGACTTTGCTCGGCCGTGCGGCCGGTTGGACGGGTGAGCGTCTCGAGCTCGCACCTGATCTCGGCGAAAACATTCGGTTTGCCGACGACGTCTCGAGCTTTCTCCGTGCAGGGTGGGAGAAGCGCGCGCGCTTCCTCGCAGGCGGCCGCGACGTCGTCGACGAGGTGGACGTAGCCGACGAACCCGCGCCGCATCTTTATGACGCTCATGGGCCCGCGTCGCTTGACCTCATCGGACGGAGGATCTCGACGGTTATCTGGGCGACGGGCTTCGGCCCAAGCCTTGGTTGGCTGCCCGCAGAGGCCCTCGACTCGGGTCATCGTCCGCAGCTTCCGGGGCTGCACGTCATCGGCGCACCTTGGCTCACGCATCGCTCGTCGGCGAACTTGTACGGAATGCTCAGCGACGCGGACCAGGTGGTCAGCGCCTTGGCAAGCACCCGGTTCAGCCTTGCCGCTTAGTCCGAGATTGCGGGTCTCGCCTTCCCTCGTGCTCTTCATGTGCGTCTTCACGAGCCAGGCGGCCGTTCTGGTGCTTTCGCCGATCCTGGTCGAGATCGCGCAGGATCTGCACGTCTCGACGGCAGTCGCCGGTCAGTTGCGGATCTTCGCGGCACCGGTTGCGGCTCTCGTCGCCGTGCTGCTCGCGCGCTTCAGTGGCGCTGCTCCACTGAAATGGATCTTGCTTGCCAGCACGCTGCTCGTGGCTGTCGGATCACTCGCCAGCGCGGCCGCACCTTCGTTCCTCGCACTTGCGCTCGGACAGTTGCCGCTCTGGATCGGCGTCGCAGGTCTCGTCGCCGGTGGCGTCGGTGCGGCCGGCGTCTGGAGTACGCCGGACGTGCGCGGCAGCGTTGTCGCGCGTGCACTTGCCGGGGCGCCGGCGGCGTGGGTTGCCGGCATGCCACTGATCGGCCTCGTCGCGGGGGCGTCTTGGCGGTTTGCGTTCTTGGCGGTCCCGCTCCCGGCCGCGATCGTCACGGCGGGGCTGGTGTTGGCGAGCCGGCCGTCCGAGGCACGTCGCGACTCTGCCTCGCTGCCGGCGCTGCTTCGCGAGCCGGGGGCCAGGAGCTGGGCATTTGGGGAGTTGCTGGCGATGTCGGCGTGGGCCGGCACGCTCGTGTTCAGCGGGGTGCTTTTCATCGAGACGTACGGAACGTCACCGAAGGTGACGGGTCTCTTGTTGGCGGCGGTGGCAGTGGCGTACCTCGGTGGGAATGCGCTCGGTGGCCATATTCGCGGTGACTGCTACTCGCGACGCGCCCTCGCCCGTGCGAACGTCGTCGCCGCGGCCGCGATCGCCCTTACGTGGATCCTCACGCCGAATGTGTTCGTCACGCTGAGCCTCTTCGCTGCTGCGGGCGTTGTGGTCGCCGCACGCACCGTCATCGGTACGACGTACGGCTTTGCGCTCGCAGGCGAGCGTAAGCTCGAGGTCGGCGCTGCACGTGCCGCGATCACGCACCTCGGCTATCTCGGTGGCTCATTACTCGGCGGGGCGACCCTCGCGGTTGGAGGTCGCGCCGCCGCCGGCATCGCCTTCGGCCTGCTTTTCCTCGTCGCCGCGACGCCCTACGTCTCGATGTGGGCGGCGAGGTGCCGAGGTGCCGGCTACACGCCGGCGCTGGCCGCCTGAATGGGAATGTGGGGCTGCTTGTGATCGCCCTCGTCGTATTGGTCGCGACGCTGCGCGAGCGCCACGTGGCGCGGATCATCGCCGAGGCGGCGACCGCGCCGGCCCTCGCCTGAGCACCGCGGCCAGCGGCGGCCCAAAGCGGTGGACGGCGTGCGGTGGGCAATACCAGTCGCGCCTTGACAAAGCCCTCAGTGGCGTGGGAAGGTGCGCGAGGCGTAAGTGGTACAAACCACTCGTCGACGTCCCGCCGCCTCGGAGGAGATATGAAGCCCAGAAGACGCCTCATAGCCACGCTGGCCAGCCTCGCGACGTTCGCTCTCGTCGTGCCGTTCGCGGTCGCCGGGCCGTCGCACTCCGGCAGTGCTCGCGCCCACAGCAGCGAGATCGTCGGCTATTACATCGAATGGGGCATCTACGGCCGGAACTACAAGGTCAAGGACGTCGAGACCAGCGGCTCCGCCGACCCGCTAACCGTCATCAACTATGCGTTTGGCAACGTCGCGCCAGACGGGGCCGGGAACGTCGTGTGCAAGCTCGGCGACGAATGGGCCGACTACCAGAAGCCGTGGACCGCCGAGGAGTCGGTGACTGGGGAAGAGATCACGTGGCCACGGCCGATCCTCGGGAACTTCCAGCAGCTTCAGGCGCTGAAGCAGCGTCATCCGCAGCTGAAGGTCTTGATCTCACTCGGCGGCTGGACGTGGTCGAAGTACTTCTCCGACGCGGCGCTGACCAAGGAGTCGCGCGAACGGTTCGTCTCCTCCTGCATCGACCTCTTCATCAAGGGCAACATCCCCTCTCCCGGCTGGGGCGGAATGGGCGGGCCCGGCGCCGCGGCCGGCGTTTTCGACGGGATCGACCTCGACTGGGAGTGGCCCGGCTCCGAAGGAAACGCGGGCAACATCATCCGCGCGCAGGACAAGCAGAACTACACGAAGCTGCTCGCGGAGTTCCGAAAGCAGCTGCATGCGTACGGCAAGCAGACGGGTCGGGATTATCCGCTCACGGCGTTCCTGCCTGCCAGCGCGGCCAAGATCGACCTCGGGTTCGAGGTCCCGGATATCTTCGGCTTCCTGAGCTTTGCGACGGTGCAGGGATACGACTTCCACGGCACGTGGGAATCGACGACGAACCACCAGTCGAACCTGTACACGTCGCCTGCTGATCCGTCCTCTCCGCGCTATTCCGACGATGCAGTTGTGAACGAGTACCTGCGCCGAGGAGCGCCGCCCAAGGAGATCGTGGTCGGTGTTCCGTTCTACTCGCGCGGCTGGACGGGCGTGGAAACGGCGAACCACGGGCTGTACCAAACGGCGTCGGGTGCCGCGCCGGGAACGTGGGAAGCAGGCGTCGACGACTACAAGCTCGCGAAGCAGCGCCTGTCGAGCGGCTTCACCCGGTACGAGGACCCAGCAGCCGGGGCGGCGTGGCTGTTCGACGGGACGACGTTCTGGACGTTCGACGACCCGCCTGTCATGACTGCGAAGGCTCGATACGTCACGAGCAAGCACCTCGGCGGAATCATGTTCTGGGAGCTGAGCGGCGATACGCCCAACGGCGAGCTGATCGCCGCGATCGCCGACGGCCTTGGTTGACGCGTTGTAGAGGCGCTTCCGTGACCTAGTCGATGAGCTTGCGCGTCATCGCGTGGATCGCGATGCGCCAGATGATCGCGCCGAATGCGACGAGCGCGCCGACGCGCGCGAAATCCTCCCAGCCGTCGGACCCGAACACGGCATGACGGACGAGCACGACACAGTGGTGCAGCGGGTTTATGTTCGCCAGCACCTGCGCCCACTCCGGAAAGTTGTCGAGCGGGAAGAACGAGCCTGCGAGAAGGAAGAGCGGCGTCAGCACCGCGCTGACGATGTAGTTGAAGTTCTCGATCGACTTCGCGTAGCCGGCGACGGCGATGCCGAAGCACGCCCAGCCGAATCCCGCGATCCAGCCGATCAACGGCACCGTGATCATTCCCCAGGACGGATCCAGGCCGAAGACCATCGCCACGAGCATCGGGACGCATCCGTAGACGCCTGCGCGCGTGGCGATCCAAATCGCCTCCGCAGTCACGAGCTCTTCGGTGTCGACGGGCGCAGCGAGGATCGCGTCGTAGGTGCGCTGGAACTGGTACTTGACGAAGGTGCCGAACATCGCCGGAAACGCGCTGGAGAAGAGCACCGCCGTCGCCACCGTCCCGGTGCCGACGAAGTCGACGTAGTCGTAGCCGCCAACCCTGCTGACGACCGAGCCGAAGCCGAAGCCGAACGCCAGGAGGTAGATCGTCGGCTCGATCGTCGACGAGAACGTGCTCGACTTCCAGTACGACGAGTAGTTCACGACCTCGCGGACGAGGACGCCGGTGAGCGCACTGCGTTCGAGGCGCCCGAGCCGGGAGCGTCGCGCTTCGACGGACACCATCAGCCGATTTCCTCGCCCGTGAGCAGGACGAACACGTCCTCGAGGTTCGCGGGCCGACGCTCGCCGTCGATCGGGAATCCGTTGCGGCCGTCGATGCCGAGGATCGAGACGCTCGTGCCGGTGCGGCGCGTGCGCAACCCGTGCGCGCCGGCCTCGGCTTCGACCTCCACGAGCCTGGCGGGAGGGCCGTAGACCTCCAACACCTCGCTGCCGGCGTGTGTGCGTACGAGCTCAGAGGGAGGACCCGCGGCAACAGCGCTGCCATGCGACATGATCAGGACCGTGTCCGCGAGTCGCTGCGCTTCCTCGATGTAGTGCGTCGACATCAGGATCGTCGTGCCTTCGCTGCGGAGCGCGTCGATGAGTGCCCAAAGCTCCTGGCGCACCTGGGGATCGAGCCCGACGGTCGGCTCGTCCAGGAGCACGAGCCGCGGGCGATGGATGAGTGCGCGAGCGATCAGCAGCCGCCGCCGCATCCCACCCGAGAGCTTGTCGACGCGGGAGTCACGACGGTCGACGAGCTTGGCCATCTTCAGTGCGCGTTCAATCGCGTCGCGTCGGTCGGCGCGCGGAATGCGATACAGGTGGGCGAACACGAGCAGGTTCTGCTCGACGGTCAGAGTGACGTCGAGGTTGTCGAGCTGCGGGGTCACGCCGAGCTGGGCCCGCGCTTGCTTCGATTCGTCGGGGAGCTTGTACCCGAGCACCGCGAGCTCACCCTCGTCGGCAATCGACTGCGCCGTCAGCAGCCGCATCGTCGTCGATTTCCCGGCGCCGTTGGGACCGAGCAGGCCGACGCACGTTCCGACCGTCACGTCGAGATCCAGCCCGTTGACGGCGGTAATCGAGCCGTAGCGCTTGACGACGGCGCGCAGCCTGATGGCGAGCTCGCGCTCCATGTTCTCAGCCTGCCTGAACGGCGCGGCCCACGGCATACGGATAGCCGTACAGCAGCTCAGCGTCTTCGCTAGGAGAGCGTGCGCTCCAAGATCGCGCGCAGCTCCCGGAAGTGGCGTTCGCGTGCAGCCTCGTCGTAGGCCGGGAGGTCGGCCATCGTGTAGCCGTGCTGCGCGCCGTCGTACACCTCGGCCCGGCAGTTCACCCTCGCCTCGTTGAGAGCCTGTTCGAGCACTGCGATCTGCTCGGCCGTCATGCTCCGGTCCTGATCGGCGAAGCCGAAGTACACCTCGGCTCGCAGCTTGTCAGCCGACCGATGGGGACTCGCCGGGTCGTCGGTAACAAGGCCGCCCACGTGGAAGCCGGCGAGCACCGCAACTCGGTCCGGATACGCCGCCGCGATACGCCAGCCGACACGCCCACCCATGCAGTAGCCGGTGATGGCGACGGGCCCGGGCTCCGCGACGTCGGCGAGGTAGTCGAGGTAGGCGCGCCCGTCGGTCGCAATTCGCTCAGGAGTGAGCCCCTCGATCAAGGGCCGCAGCTTGTCGAAGCCCGAGGGCAGCGTCCCGGCGCGACCTGCGCGGTAGAAGAGGTTCGGCGCGAGCACGACGTACCCGTCGGCAGCGATCCGGGCGATCATCTCCTCGATCGTCGGCCGCAGTCCGTATGCGTCCATGAGGAAGAGAACGCCGCGGTGCCGGCGCTCGTCGGGGTGCGCGAGATAAGCCTCGGCGACGCCGTCTGGTGTCACGAGCTCGACGGTTTCGGGGTGCACGGGCGGGACTCTCGCGGTTGACGACGTACCTTGCCGCGTTAGATGAAACTCGACGGTCTTCGGCGTCAAGTTCTTTCGCGCGCGCATCTCAGCTTTGTGCGCGCGCCTCCGTGATTACCCCGTAGACAAGGCGGACGACAAGGGACGCTGTGTACACGCCGCCTATCGCGTCGAGACATACGCGACGACTGCGAGCGCTCCACAGACCACGAGGACGCCGGCGAGACCAGTGAAGATGGCGGCGATCGCGAGCAGCGGTACCGAGATGCCCATCGCGCCAAGGACCATCTCCTTTTGGTGTTCGCGCTTCCGCTTCAACGCCTGCTCCCTCTCCGCTGCGCCCTCAGCGAGGCGTCGTTCGAGTCGCTCGACGAACGCATCGATCACGGCAGGTTCCATGTCGGCGCCGAGCTCCGCACGCGCCTCGATTACCGCCTGCAACTCCTCGCGTCGCACGATCTCGGTCACGCCAAGATTCTGCGGGTGACCGGCCGGCTGCGCAAGCGGGAGTCCGGTGGAGGTGCTCAGGAGGTCGGATCTGGGGTCAGGCATCCACGGCGTAGAGGTTCCAGCTTCCCCGCACTCCTTTCAGTTCACGCGCGCCGAGCTGGCGGAACGCGATTTCCGAGCCGGCGACGAGGTCCTTGACGGTGCTCGAGACGAGCACCTCGCCGGGATGCGCCTCGGCCGCGATCCGCGCGCCGATACTGACCGCGAGCCCGACCTCATCCATGACCGCGCGGATGTCCTCCATCTGCGACTCGAGGGTGAGCACGCGCGGTCGATCTGAGAGGCCTGTGCCGCGCTTGTCGAACAGGATCAGTCGCGCGAACGCCGCGAGTCGCTCGAGAAACGCGGCGTAGAGGGGCTGCTCCCGGGTTCAGCGAACATTGCCGAAGAGCGGCACGAAAACGAGGTCGACCGGACCGTCGCCGACCACCTGATACGCGATTGCGACATCGCCGCTGCGGGCGTACTCGATGTCGTGGCGAATAGATACGGACAACATTCTCCTGCATGCTCCGCGCTAACGACGCGACGAGAGGACGTTCTCGATTGCCGCAAGGGGGCCGAGCCCCGCAAGGTCGCCGGCCGCCGCAGCGAATGCAGCGCGGAAGTGCTCGCTCGTGCACAGCGGCGGTGTGAACACCTCGTGAAGCTCGAGGAAGGAGAGAGGGTCCGCAAGAGACCGTTCGGCCAACTCGGCGGCGCGCTCGCCGCGCGGGTCAGGCGCCCGGGCCGCCGGCGGGACGGTTGCGAGGTAGCGCGCCCAGCCCGCGAGAGCGAGCGCGGCGCAGGAGATCGGGCCGTCGCGTTCGATCTCCATCTCGACGGTGGGAATGAGGAAGCTCGGGAACTTCGCCGTCCCGTCGAGGCAGAGGCGGGCGATCTGGTCGCGCACGCCGGTGTTGGCAAACCGTGCGAGCACGGTCGCGGCATAGTCCGCGGGCGGGTGGCCCGGGATTTCAGGAAGAGTCGGGATCGCCTCCGTCGCGAGGAATTGCTGGAGGTAGCGACGGACGATGGGGATCGCGACCGCTTCGTCGACGTAGACGATCCCGGCGAGCGCCATCAGGTAGGCCATGCATGAGTGAGTCGCGTTCAGCATGCGGAGCTTGTAGAGCTCCCAGTCGTGCACGCGGTCGGTGAAGAGGACGCCGGCGTCCTCCCACGGTGGGCGGCCGGCGGCGAACCGGTCCTCGATCACCCACTGGCGGAAGGGCTCGCAGACGACCGGCCAGCCGTCGTCTACCCCAACTTCTTCGCGCAGCCATGCCCGATCCGCGTCCTGGGTCTGAGGCGTGATGCGGTCGACCATCGAGTTCGGGAAGGTGCAGCTCTCGAGGTAGCGCGCAAGCCCCGCTCCGCGGCGTTCGGCGACCTTCATGATC
>JBKPGW010000159.1:0-15076 GCA_046729555.1 Actinomycetota bacterium
GCCGCCATCGGCTCCTCGATCAGGTACGCCTGGCGCGCGCCTGCGCTGAGTGTCGCCTCCTCGACTGCGCGCTTCTCGACGCCCGTGACGCCGGACGGAACGCAGACGACGACGCGCGGGTGCGCGAAGCGATGCTGGTGCACCTTCTGGATGAAGTGGCGCAGCATCTGCTCCGTGACGTCGAAGTCGGCGATGACGCCGTCCTTGAGCGGACGGATCGCCGAAATCGTGCCGGGCGTGCGCCCGAGCATCCGCTTCGCCTCCACGCCCACGGCGTGCACTTCGCCCGTGCGCTGGTCGATCGCGACGACCGACGGCTCCGAGAGCACGATCCCGCGCCCGCGCACATACACGAGCGTGTTGGCCGTGCCCAGGTCCACGGCCATGTCGCGGCCACCGAAGCCGCCGAGGTTGTCGAAGAGACCCATGGGAGTTCGCCGAGTCTAGCTACCCAAAGCCGTAAGTTCCTGCAAAGCGCTCCGCGAGCAGTCGGACGAGAAGCGCCGCCGGGAGACCGACGACGTTCAGGTAATCGCCCTCGATCGCGCAGACGAGCGCGGCACCCCGGCCCTGGATCGCATACGCGCCGGCGCGTCCCTCCCACTCCCCGCTCGCGAGGTACGCGGCAAGGTCGCGCGGGGTCAGCTCGCGGAAGGTCACGCGCGTGCCCTCGTGCTCGACCACTTCCCAGCCGGGCGTGAGCAGGCAGAGCCCGGACATGACGACGTGCGTCTTGCCGGAAAGCTCCTCCAGCATTTGCTCCGCCTCGCCCGCGTCGGCAGGTTTGCCGAAGATCTCTCCTTGGAGCACGACCTCGGTGTCGACACCGAGCACCGGACGGTCGCCCGCCTGCTCGGCGACGCTCCGCGCTTTCCCCTGTGCGTGGTCGCGCACGACCTGCGTGGCGTCGGCGAGCTCGGGCGGGGGCGCTTCCGCGTAGTGCGGCTCGACAACCTCGAAAGGAATGCCGAGCTGCTCCAGGATCGCACGACGCTGGGGTGAGCGGGACGCGAGCAGCAGCGGCGTCGCGTCAACCACGCTTCGTCGCGACCCAGAGCTCCTCGTGCGGCCACTGCTGCGCCCACTCGGCGGTGACCCATTTGTAGTAGCCATGGGTCTCTGCATCCAGAGGCGCGAAGAGCTCGATCAGACGGTCGAGTTGGAAACCGTTCGCGCGGAGGAGGTCGATCAGCTCCCCGTGCGGCAACGTGAATTCCACCTCTTCCGTGTCCGGCCATTCGACGCGGTGCAAGCCACGTTGCGGACGGACGAGTTGCTCGCCGATCCCCTCCATCGTCATGCACAGCGTGACCAGCATCGAGTTGCGCAGGAAGATCAGCCGCCCATCCGGTCGGGTGAGCCGCGCAGCCTCGGGGATCCAGCGGTACGGATCCGCCCAGATCGACGCGCCGTACTCCGAGAGGACGAGGTCGAAAGAAGTGTCGGGCAGAGGCACGTCCTCGCCCGCCGCCTCGATCAGCGGGAACTCGAGCCGCGTCTCGCGCTGCATGCGCCGGGCCGTCTCGAGCTGAGCGGGCGTCGGATCGAGGCCCACGACACGGGCGCCGCGGCGCGCGAGCCAGGCCGAGAAATAGCCCGTTCCGCACCCGAGGTCGAGGATGTCGAGGCCGTCGACGTCGCCGAGGACACCCAGCTCGGCTTCCGGCGTCTGCCACACGCCCCAGGCAATCTCCTCCTGCGCCCATGCGCGCGCCGCCGACTCGTCGGTGAACTCCGCGTTCGCCTGCGTCCAATGCGCGACGTTCTGCTGAACGTACTCGGGAAGGTCAGACGAGCTCATCGTCCGTGAACCAAAGCGCGATCTCGCGCTCCGCCGACTCGGGCGAGTCGGATCCGTGGACGAGGTTGTTCGGCATCGCCAGCGCGAGATCGCCGCGGATCGAACCGGGCGTCGCGTCGACAGGGTTCGTCGCGCCGATCGTCGTGCGCAGCGTCGCGATCGCCCCTTCGCCTTCGGCCACAAGCGCAAGCGTCGGTCCGGAGGTGATGAACTCGACGAGCTCCCCGAAGAACGGTTTCTCGCGGTGCTCCGCATAGTGCGTCTCGCCGAGCTCGCGCCGGACGTGGATGAGCTTGCCGGCGCGCAGCGTCAGCCCGCGACGCTCGATGCGCGCGAGGATCTCCCCGGCAAGTCCCCGCTGCATCGCGTCGGGCTTGATCAGGATCAGTGATCGCTCGACCGCCAAGGCGATGAGTGTACGGATATCGTGACCGCTATCCACCCGAAGCTGGGCAGAAGTGATCTCAATGTCTTCCCCGCGGCCGAGGCGGCGCTGACGGGGCAGGACGACGCATGAGAAAGACCTGCATCGCGGGAGTGGTCTCGCTCGCCGTCGCGGCTCTGGTCTTCGTCGCGACACCGCTTCGAGCCGGAACACGATCGGCGTGTGACCCGCCCGCGCTCGGCTTCGGTGCCGGCGAGGGACGCAACAGCGACGAGATGCCTCCGACCGTCGGTGTGCTGCGGATCGCGATGCTCCTCGTCGATTTCCCCGACTCGCCCGGATCAGTCGACCCGCGATCGATTTACGAGGCACAGGTTCCGCGGCTGGTCGACTGGTTCCGAACCGTCTCGTACGGACGACTTCGGATCGAGATCGAGCCCCTGGCGCGGTGGATACGGCTGCCACGAACGCTGGAGGAGTACACGAACGGGCGCTTCGAGGGCGCCGTCAACGCGGCCGTCGCCGCGGCCGACCCCACATTCGACTTTTCGTCGTTCGACGCGATGTACGTCATCCCGTCGATGCCGTCGCTCGCCTCGACCGTGATCGACGACGTGCCCATCCGCGTCGACGGGGCCGAGATTCACGCCTGGGCATGGCTCGCGACAGGGTCCCTCGAGCGATTGTCGTTCGTCGCTATCCACGAGACGGGGCATCTCCTCGGACTGCCCGATCTCTACAACGAGCGCAACCCGTCGAGCCAGCACGGCTGGGACGTGATGACCGCCGCGCCGTCCGGCGGCGGGATGTTCTCCTGGCATCGATGGAAGCTCGGCTGGCTCGATGCAGGACAGGTTGTGTGCATCGCGCGGAAGGGATCCGCCGACGTCACGCTCTCCCCACTCGAGCGGCCGGGAGGCAAGAAGGCGATCATCTCGCGGGTTCGGCGCGAGCTCGTGGTCGTCGAGGTCCGCCAACGCCTCGCCGAAGATGCGTCGATCTGCAAGACGGGCATCCTGGTCTACCGCGTCGACCTCGTCGCCGGCGCTCCGGAGAACGTCGGCTCACGGCGACAACCGATTCAGGTGCGTCCGGCACAGCGGGACCTCCGCGCCCAGTGGGATCGCTGCGGGCGGGAGTGGCGCGCGCCGTATACCCGAGGGCAACTCTCCGCCTGGGGCCACCGCATTCAGGTGCTGAAACGGCTCCCTGACGGGTCGTATCGAATTCGCTTCACTCGACGCTGATGCGCACTGCGACCCGGCGGGCATGGCTGGTCGCCGCCGCCGCGGCGTTCATCGCTGCCACGCCCGCATCGGCACAACAGATCTCCAGTGACCCTCTCACCGATGACTTCGGCCAGCACGAGACCGCCGTTGAGCCCGATAGCTTCAGCTTCGGCAACACCGTCGTCGCCACCTTCCAGCTCGGCCGGACGCGGACGGCCGGGGCGTCGGGGATCGGGTGGGCGACGTCGCACGACGGCGGCTCGACCTGGACGGCCGGAGTGCTCCCCTCGCTCACGATCCACGGATCGCCGCCCGGGACCTACACGCGCGCCACCGATCCGTCGGTTGCATACGACAGCGTTCACGGAGTGTGGTTGATCTCCGTCCTCGCCCTGCAGGACGGATCGAGCGGGACCACCGAAGATCTTCTGAGCGCCCTCGTGACGAGCCGCTCACCGGACGGGGTCTCGTGGAGCGTCCCGGCGGTGACGTGGCCGGTGCAAAGCCACTTCGCGCACGACAAGAGCTGGATCGTCTGTGACAACGGCGCGGCGAGCCCCTTTCGCGGTCGCTGCTACGTCGTCTGGACCGCCGTCAGCGGAACGCTCACAGCCCTCGGCAACTCCGCGTCCATCGACGGCGGCGCGACCTGGGAGCCCCCGACCGTCGTCACGTCGATCGCCGGGTCGGGGTGGCAGCCGCTCGTCCGGCCCGACGGAACGCTCGTGATCGTGTTCGTCGGCTCACGGGCGATCAAGGCTACGCGCTCCACCGATGGCGGCCGCTCGTTCAGCGATCCGATCGTGGTCGGGAGCCTTCAGGACTCGCCGACGCCCGGCTGGCGGGCGCCGGCGCTTCCGTCCGCAGAACTGGATGCGGAAGGCGGTATCACCGTCGCCTGGCCGGACTGTCGCTTTCGCGGCGGTTGTGGCGGGCAGATCACGCCGACCGACGTCGTTCTTGCCTCGTCGAGGAACGGCGTGCGCTGGTCGCGGGTCCGTCGCGTGCCCACCGGCCCCGGCCTCGACGGCCTGCCGCACTTCGTCGTCGGCCTCGGCGTCGACACGTCGACTTCGGGAGCTCGGACCCGCCTGGGCGTGGCCTTCAACGTGCTGACGCCGCCCGGTTGCACCAACATGTGCACGGTCGCGCCGTTCTTCGTCTCGTCGCCCGATGACGGTCGTAGCTGGACCGCACCCGAACCGCTGGCGCCCCCGCAAGAGCCGACGTCGTTCCCGGAAGCCGGGCCGGAGCGCTTCCTCGGCGACTACATCTCGACCTCGTTCGTCGCAGGGGGTACCGCCGTCCCGGTCTTCGCCTCTGCCACGCGGCCGTACGACGGGCGATACCACCAAGGAGTCTTCGCGACCGCGATCCCGCCGCGCGCGGCCGAGCCGACGTTGCGGGTCGGCAACGTGGTCGTCAGCCCGCGACGGCCACCGGCGGACGGCCGCGTCGACACGTCGGCCGCGATCGGCGGCTTGACCGCAGGCCTCCGGGTCGTCTGCCGGGCGACGGACAAGCGGTTGCAACTGACCGCGACACGTGTCCTGAGGTCGCGCGTCATGTGTCGCTGGCGCGTTCGACCCGGTCGTTCTGGACAACGCCTGATGGGCACGATCGCCCTCATGACCCCCGAGGCCGACGTGAGCCGGCGGTTCGCGTTTCGCGCGGGACCCAGCTAGCTCTCGGAGCGGCGCCGGCGGCGAGGCGGTCGCACCTGGAAGGTCGGAAAGTCGACTGCGGCCGGCTCGACCGGCGTCTCGCAGTAGGGGCACACCTGCCAGAGGGCCTCGAGCGGCGCCTTGCAGTTCACGCACGCCTGCTTCAGCTTGGTCGTGCAGACCGGGCAGATGAGAAAGTCGGCGCCGACCTCCGCCCTGCAAACCGGGCAGTGGAGGTCGCGCCGGGAGAGGCGCTCTTCCATCGCCTTGATCTCGAGCTCGCGCTCGCGCACGTCCTCCAGGTACTCCGGCGGGCGGAAGAGCATGTAGACGAGCGCCCCGAGGTACGGCGGGATCAGGCCCAGGATCACGGCGATCGCGATCAGGACCGGGTCTTCGATGCGCCGCTTCGCATCCTTGTAGACCCAGTAGCCGACGGCGAGCCAGAAGACGATCAGGAAGAAGAAGAGCAGGTTGCGGACGACTTGCCAGGTCCCCGAAGAGAAGAAGTCGTGAAGTCCGCCCCAGGTTGCGATCACAGGAGGATTCTTCCGATCAAGTACCCGGCAAGAAACGCGAGCCCGATGATCGTCGCGAGGACGAACACCGCGAACGCGAGAATCGTCAGCTTGTCGCCAACGTTCGCCATCGTACGCTCTCATCCTTGGCCAGATCGGCCAGGAGGTAAAGGGAACCGGTGACCAGAACCGGCTCGCCGAGGCCGCGTGCGTGGATGACCGCCTCGACCGGGTCGTCGATCGCCTCGACCTCGCCGAAGTAGCGGCCGGCACGCTCGGCCAGGTCCGCCGCGGAGAGGGAGCGCCTGCTGCTCGATCGGGTCGCGACGAAGCGCGTTCCGAGCGCCGAGAAGGCGGCGAGCATCCCTTCGACGTCCTTGTCCGCCAGTATCGAGGCCACGATCACGTAGCGGGCGCTGGGCAGGCGCGCCAGGACGTAGCCGACCCCGGCGAGATTGTGGGCGCCGTCCCAGATCTCGAGCGGGTCCTCACTGATCCGCTCGAGCCGCCCGGGCAGGCGGACGTCCACATGGCCGTCGACGGGGCGGCCGAGGAACGCCTCCGCGGCTGCGAGCGCAACGGCGAGGTTGCTGCGGCCGGTCACGACGACGGCTCCTGCACCGTTCTCGCGCGCCAGGCCCTCCCACTCGGGCTCGCCCAGGATGACAGTCGCTCCCGGCTGGACGACCGCTAGCTTCTCGGCGGCGATCGCCTCGTGCGTCGTGCCGAGCACTTCGGTGTGCTCGAGCGCCACGTTCGTCAGCACCTGAACCGGCGAGTTGAGGACGTTCGTCGCGTCGTAGCGTCCACCCAGGCCCGCCTCCACCACAGCGACGTCGACCTCCCCCGCGGCGAACTCCGCCAGCGCGGCTGCCGTCAGGAGCTCGAACTGGGTCGCACCGATCTGCGTGGCGGCAGCGCGGACGCGGTCGATCGCCCGGTCGAAGCCGGCCTCCTCGCCGCGCACCCGAATCCGTTCGCTCCAGCCGCAGACATGCGGCGAGAGGTACGCCCCGACGGCGAGGCCTGCCTGCGTGAGCAGCTCTTCGATTGTGCGCGTGACCGTCGACTTGCCGTTGGTGCCGACGACGTGGATCGACGGGTAGCGAAGCTGCGGCTCCCCGAGCTCCGCGAGCAGGGCCTTGATCCGGTCGAGCCCGAAGCCGTCCTTCGGCCAAGGGCTCAGCGACTCGACGTACTGCTCAGCCTCTGAGGGCATCGAGCTCCCGCCGGTAGCGCGCGAGCTTCTGGCGTTCCGCCTCCACCACGTCGGCGGGCGCATTCTGGACGAAGCGGTCGTTGGCGAGCATGCCTTCCGCACGGGCGATTTCCTTCTGCAGCCGCGCGATCTCGGCCGCCGCATTGCCGTCGCCGGCCGCCTGCGCGGGCCGCACGACGGCTTCGAAGATGCGCAGGTCCTCGCCTTCGAGCGCGACGCGCACGCCGCTCCGCCGAAAGATCTCGGCGGCGTCCTGAACGGCCAGCAGAGCGTGGGCGTCTGCGTCGTACGAGCCGTCCTGGTCCGGCCAGCCCGCCACGATCAGCCGGCCCTCCCGATCGGAGAGGTTGGACCAGATCTCCTCGGTCACATGCGGCATCACGGGATGCAGCAGCTTGAGCAGACGCTCGAGCGCGGCGAGTGCGGTCGCCTGGGCGTCCTCGTCCCGCTCGTACAGGCGCGGCTTGATCGCCTCCGCGTACCAGTCGCAGAAGTCGTCGAAGGTCAGGTGGTAGAGCGTGTTCACGGCTCCTGCGAAGTCGAAGCCGAGCAGCTCCTCTTCCACGTTTGCGCGCGCCCGGTCGATGCGCGCGAGGATCCAGCGTTCGACCGTCTCTTTGGGACGCGTCTCGTGCCTGGCACCGGACGTGTTCGCAATGATCAGGCGGGACACGTTCCAGAGCTTGTTCGCGAGCTTGCGCCCCTCCTCGATCGCACCCTCGGAAAAGCGCGTGTCCTGGGTGGACGAGATCTTCAGCAGGCCGTAGCGCGTCGCGTCGGCGCCGTGCTTCTCGATCATCTCGTCGGGCGCCACGCCGTTGCCGAGGCTCTTCGACATCCTGCGGCCGTCGGACGCCAGCACCATCGCGTGGATGACGACGTCGGTGAACGGGATGTCCCCCATCAGCTCGAGGCCGGCGAAGATCATCCGGTTCTCCCACAGGCGAATGATCTCGCGTGCCGTCGTGTTGAGATCGCCCGGATAGAACGCGCGCAAGTCGGGCGTGTCGTCGGGCCAGCCGAGCGTGGCGAACGGCCAGAGCGCGGACGAGAACCACGTGTCGAGCACCTCGTCGCTGCGGCGAAGCTCCCTCGAGCCGCACTCGCCACATGCCTCCGGCTCGGTCTCCGCGACGGTGAAATGGCCGTCGGGACAGAACCAGACCGGCAGCCGATGCCCCCACCAGATCTGGCGCGAGATGTTCCAGTCGGGCGCGCTCTCCAGCGACGAGATCGCGAAGCGGTGCTGCGACTCGGGGTGATAGCGGACGCGGCGCTGGTCCAGAGCCTCGATCGCGGGCCGGCCGAGCTCGTTCATCCGGCACCACCACTGCAACGAGATGAGCGGCTCGATCCTCGACTCGCATCGTTCGCAGATGGCGATCGAGTGCCGGTACGGCTCTTCGGCCTCGAGCAGCCCGCGCTTGCGAGCCCAGGCGAGCACGCGTTCGCCGGCCTCTTCCTGCGTCAGGCCGGCCAGGTCGCCTGCCGCCTCGTTCATCCGGCCGTCCGGCCCGATCACGATCGGCTCCGGCAGGCCGTGCGCGCGTCCGATCTCGAAGTCCAGCGGGTCGTGCCCGGGCGTCACCTTCAGCGCACCGGTCCCGAACTCCCGCTCGACGCGCTCGTCCTCGATCACCGGCACCCGGCGTTCGACGTACGGCACGAGCACCTCGCGTCCGACCAGGGCGCGGTAGCGATCGTCGTCCGGGTGGACCGCAACGGCGACATCGGCGAGGATCGTCGCCGGACGCACCGTCGCGATCGAGATCCCGCCCTCGCCGTCTGCGAACGGGTAGCGAATCGTGTGGAGCGTGTCGTTGACGTCGACGTGATCGAGCTCGAGATCCGACAGCGAGCTCTGGTGGAACGGGCACCAGTTGATGATCCTGTTGTCGCGATAGATCCAGTCCCGCTCGTACAGGTGGACGAAGAAACGCATCACCGCGCGCGTGTAGTTGTCGTCGAGCGTGAAGCGCTCGCGCCGGTAGTCGAGCGAGGCGCCGATCGCGCGGAACTGGTTCATGATCGTTCGGCCGTACCGGCGCAGCCAGTCCCAGACGTAGTCCTCGAACGCATCGCGGCCGAGCTCCTGCCGCGTCCGGCCCTCTTCGGCGAGCGCCTTCTCGACGGCGGCCTGCGTCGAGATGCCTGCGTGGTCGTACCCAGGCTGGAAGAGGGTGTTGTAGCCCTGCATGCGCTTCATCCGCACGAGCGCGTCGGCGAGTGAGAGCTGCAGCGCGTGTCCCATGTGCAGCCCGCCGGTGACGTTCGGGGGCGGATGGGCGAACACGAACGACACGCGCGAGTCGTCCGGCTCCGCCGCGTAGTGGCCCTCTTCTTCCCAGGTGCGCTGCCAGCGCGCCTCGACGCCTGCGGGCTTGTACAGAGGTTCCATCTCGCGCGCGATCCTAGCCTCACCTCGGAGGCGTCTCAGGGGACCGGTGAGATCACGCAGCGACTATGACCCGGATTCTAACGGCCGGCAGCGTAGCCCTGCATGCCGCGTGGATTCGCAGCCGCTCTAAGCTGACCGTTGGCCTTCTGGACAGCGGTCACGCGTCCGAGCGACCAGTCGGGCCACCTGGTGATCTCGTGCCCACGACTGCGCAGGGCATCGACGACGTCGCGGTCGAAGCGACCTTCGAGCGCAAGCGACCGGCGTTGGAATCCGCGAGGGTAGAAAGACGAGATCAGGTGGTCCGTGTGGAATTCGGGCGCGTCGATCGCCTCCTGCAGGTTGAGTCCGCGGTCGACGTGCCGGAGGAAAACGTGAAACGCCCACTGCTCCTGGTGGTCGCCGCCCGGCGTGCCCCAAGCCAGCCACGGCCCGCCGTCGCGCAGTGCCAGTCCCGGACACAGTGTCGTTCGAGGCCGAGCGCCGGGCCGCAGAGAAGACGGGAGCCCTTCCTCGAGCCAAAACATCTGAGCGCGGGTTCCGAGCGGCCAGCCGAGGGCGGGGATCACCGGCGACGAGTGCAGCCAGCCGCCGCTTGGCGTCGCGGAGAGCATGTTGCCCCAGCGATCGACAACGTCGAGGTGGACGGTGTCCCCGCGGGTGGGCTCACCCGCGCCGGCAAGTGGCCGCGCTTCGACGAGAGTCGGCAGACGCCCGAGCCCAGGCTCGTAGTCCGGGGACGCATCGTCCGTCACGCGAGTGCGACGGGCCTCGTTGTACTCGTGAGAGAGCAGCGTCTCGAGCGGGACGTCCGCATCGCCATAGAGCGCGTCGCGGTCGGCGAAGGCCAGCTTTGCGCATTCGATCACGACGTGGACGAACTCCTCTTCCGACATGTCGGCAAGGTCGAAGCCGGCGAGGAGCGCAAGCTGTTGAAGCGCGACCGGCCCGGCCGCCCAGGGCTGCGTCTTGCAAACCGTCAGCCCCTGGTACTCGAAGGTGACTACCGATTCGACCGTTGCTCGCCACCGCGCAAGATCGTCCGCGCGCAGCAGGCCACCCTCGACAGCGCAGAAGCGATCGATCTCCTCTGCGACGAACCCTTCGTAGAACGCGCGTCGTCCACGTTCGATCTCTTGCTCCCGCGAGCCGCCGCGCGCCTGATCGACAATCCGCCGATAGGTCGCGGCGAGCGTCGGGTTACGGAACTGCGAACCGATTTCCGGGGGCGGGAGATAGAGCGCCCGCGAAGCAGGCCAGGTGGCGATGAGCTCCGCTTCGCGGTCGATGGTCGCCCGAATACCGGGAGCAATCGGAAAGCCGGAGTCGGCGTAACCGATTGCGAACGCGAGCACCTCCTCGAGTCTCCAGGTCCCGAACTCTTCGAGCAGCCGCAGCCAACCGCCGAAAGCTCCTGGAACGCAGGCAGCGAGGACGCCCGTTCCGGGAACGAGGCCGTGCCCGAGCTCGTGGAAGCGCTCGATGGTCGCGGCAGCCGGGGCGACGCCCTGTCCGCACAGCGCGAGCGGCCCGCCCCGATCGACGGCATAGAACACGGCCGGCACCTCGCCGCCGGGGCCGTTGAGATGCGGCTCGACGACCTGCAACGTGAAGCCCGCCGCGACGGCTGCGTCGAAGGCGTTGCCGCCGCGTTCGAGCACGGCCATCCCCGTCGCCGACGCAAGCCAGTGCGTCGACGCGACCATCCCGAAGGTGCCGCGCAGCTCAGGTCGCGTCGTGAACTCCACGCAGGAATAGAACCAAAGGCCGGGGTCTGACCCGGTAGGGGTCAGACCCCAGACGTCAGGCCCTGTTCTAGACGGCGGTGGCGCGCGCAGTCTTCCGTAGGGTGAACAGGTGCGCTACGGGATCTGTCTCGCGAACATCGGCACGTACGCCGACCCGAACGTTGGCGTCCGCCTCGCGGAGGCGGCGGAGGCGAGCGGGTGGAACGGCGTCTTCATCTGGGATCACCTCGCCTTCGTCTGGGGGCCGCCTTCCGCCGACCCGTGGATCACGCTCGCGGCGATCGCCGCTGCGACGTCACGCGTCCACGTCGGCACCGCGGTCACTCCTGTGGCGCGACGACGACCGCAGGTGCTCGCGAATCAGGTTGCAACGCTCGATGTCCTCAGCGGCGGGCGGGTGATCTTCGGCGCCGGCCTCGGCGGTTCCGAGAGCGAGTTCGGGAAGTTCGGCGAGCCGACCGAACCGAAGGAACGCGCTGCAATGCTCGACGAGGGGCTCGACCTGCTGCAGCGTCTGTGGACCGGCGAGGAAGTCACGCACCGAGGCGAGCACTACACAGTCGACGGCGTGACGCTGGCGCCGACGCCGGTGCAGAAACGTCTGCCGGTCTGGATCGGCGGCAACCGCCCGGCGTCGTTGCGGCGCGCGGAGCGCTGGGACGGCTGGCTTGCCGACAGCGCCGACCCGACGGGGATGACGCTCACCCCGGACGACATCGCTCGCAGCATCGAGCAGATCGGGCGCGGCGACGACTTCGAGGTCGCGGTGCTCGGGCAATCCGACCGCGGCGATCCTGCGGCGTATGCGGCAGCGGGCGCAACCTGGTGGCTGGAGAACGTCCACGACATGCGTGGCAGCCTGGACGAGGTGCTGAAGCTCGTCTCGGCTGGGCCCGCTTAGCCCAGGGGCCAGCCGTAACACCAAAGGCCGGGGTCAGACCCCCCAGGGGGGAGACCCCAGATTTCGGCGAGCGGGACGCGGGAAAGCCAACGGCTAGACCGAGCGCAGCCGGTCTAGCCATTGGCCGAACTGATGCGCGCAGCGACGCCGGAGGCGCCGCGGCGCGCACGGAAGCGAACAGCCGCCGGCCCCCAAGAGCGCGCGGGCTCCGCCCGCGCGCGTTCCCCGCGAAGCGGCGTACCCCCAGAGCTCGCGCGAAAGCGCAGCTTTCGCGCGAGAAACCTAGTGTGCGGTCCACCCGTAATCCATCACGAACGGCGCGCCCGTGACCGACCGCCCGTCCGGTCCGAGCAGGTACGACGCGGCGGCCGCGACCTCCTCCGGCTCAAGCAGGCGCCTCACGGCCTGCGGAGCGAGGATCACGTCGTCGAGCACCCGCTCCTCCGAGACGCCGTGCGCCCGAGCCTGATCAGCGATCTGCGACTCGACCAGTGGGGTGCGCACATAGGAGGGGCACAGCGCCGACGCTGAGATCCCGACTTCTGCGCCCTCGAGCGCGAGCACCTTCACGAGCCCGAGGAGCCCGTGCTTCGCAGCAACGTAGCCGGCCTTGAACGGAGACGCGACGAGCCCGTGCACGGACGCGACTGCCAGGAAGCGGCCGTCGCCGCTCGACGCGAGCGCGTCCCAGGCGTACTTCGCCAGGAGAAACGGGCTGGTCAGCAGAACGGCGAGGAGCGAGTCCCAGCGTTCCTCGGGAAACTCGGCAACGGGAGCGACGTGTTGAAAGCCCGCGTTCGCGACGACCGCGTCGAGGCGTCCGTACCGAGCGAGAGCCGCCTCCACGACGGCGCGGTTGCCTTCCTGCGTGCTCAAATCGGCGTCGTCGACGTCGACCGCGTGCACCTGCCAACCGTCCGCAGCGAGGCGCTCGGCAATGGCGCGGCCGATCCCGCTCGCCGCGCCGGTCACGAGCGCGGCCTTCACCGCAGGAAGCGGAAGACCAGCTCGGCGACGCAGACCGGTTTCCCGTGCCCGTCGCGTTCGACCGTGGCAGCGATCCTGGCCTGGTCCCCACCCTCGACCGCCTCGACCTCCTCGATGCGGAACGCTGCGCGCACGCGACTCCCCACCGGCACCGGTGCGGGGAAGCGAACACGGTTGACGCCGTAGTTCACCGTCACGTCGTAACCCCCGTCTCCGGCCAGCTCGAACCAGAGCTCGGGCAGGAGAGACAGCGTCAGGAAGCCGTGCGCGATCGTAATGCCGAAGGGCCCGGCGGCGGCGCGTTCCCGGTTGGTGTGGATCCACTGCGAGTCCTCGGTTGCCGCGGCGAAGCGATCGATGCGCTCCTGGTCGATCTCGACCCAACGGGAGGGTCCAAGCTCCGCGCCGGCTTTCACGCCGTCCCCCAGCGGACGACGCTCGCCGCCCACGTGTAGCCGGTGCCGGCGGCAAGCAGCAACACGAGATCGCCGTCGCCGAGCAGACCGCCGCGCGCCGCACGGTCGAGCGCGAGCAGCGGATCGACGCCGCTCATATGTCCCGTGTCATCGAGATACGCCGCTCGACCCGCCTCCATCCCGAGCGCCGCGAGCAGCGAGTTGTGCATCGACGGCTTCATGTGGATGCCGCAGAGGTATGAGACATCGGCGAGCCGCGCTTCCGAACGCTCGAGCGCGCCCTCGGCCGCGCGGACGAAGTTCTGGAGGCTTGTGGCGTCCAACCGCTCCTTCATCGCACCCGGATCGTCGACATCGAGGAACCCGTAGCCGTCGTGCGCGTGGACGCTCCCGCCCCGCGGAACCTTCACCTGCAGGGCGAGCGAGCCGTCGGTCACAGCGTGACACCCGAGCAGCTCGTTGCGCGCCGAGTCACGCACGAGGAGACCCGCCACCGCTCCGTCGCCGAAGTTGAACATGAACCGCGACCGTTCGTTCGCGTAGTCGAGGAGGTAAGACTCGCGGCAGGCGGCGACGATCAGGATCGTGCGGAGCTCTTCCTCCGCGCGCAGCAGATCGCGCGCGACGCGGAGCGCGACCGGCGTGCCATGCGACACGTTGTCGAACTCGAGCGCGAGCGCGTTCGTGCAGCCAAGCCGGTACGCGATCAGCGGCGAGACCTGCCAGACGGCGTAGTCCTTCCAGGTCGAGCCGAAGTACATGACGGCATCGATCGACACCGGATCGACCTGCTGCTCGCGGAGCAGACGCTCAGCTGCTCGGATCGAGAGATCGCTGACATGCTCGTCGGAGGCCGCGACATGCTTCTCGCGCAGGCCGAACTTCTCCACGATCACGCTCTCCGGGATCCCGCTCACGGTCGCAACCTCCGCAGCCGTCATCACGCGCTCCGGTAGATACGAGGCCGTTCCGGCCAGGCCGACGCGCGTCACGAGCGCCGCTCCAGGACACAGGAGATGATCCGTCCGAGCTCGTCGAGAACGGCCTGCGGCATCTCGCCGACCTCCTCCCAGAGGATCCAACGCATGCCGATCAGCTCGCCCATTCCCATCAGCGCCCAGGCGGCGACCTCCGGGTCGAGCTCTGCGATCTCGCCCTTCTCGACCGCGGCGCGCAGGGCCTCGATGTAACCGGCGGAGAGCCGCTCGTAGTGGTAGCGCAGCATCTCGGGCGACACGAACTCCGCCTGGCGGATGATCCGGTAGAGCGCGGGATGCTCCGCCGTGAAGCGGAAGTACGCGCGGAAGCCGAGCTGTTCCGCTTCGAGCCGCGTCTTTCCTCGAGCGGATGCTTCCTTCATCGCGTGGCGCACCCGCCGGTTGAGGTCGCGGACGAGCTCGTCGAACACTTCCTGCTTGCTCGAGAAGTAGAGGTAGAAGGTTCCCTGTCCGACACCCGCCGCCTCGGTGATCTTCACGATCGACGCCTCGTGGTAACCGTGCTCGGCGAAGACCGCCTCGGCTGCCTCGAGCACCCGCTGCCGCGTGCGGGTGCCGCGCTGCGAGAGCGCGCGCCCGTCGACGCCGGTGGGAGCGACCGTGTCGGTCATGTCGCCACCTCTTCGATCATGCTGGCGCGCAGTTCCTCCTTCGCCACCTTCCCCATCGCGGAGCGCGGCAGCACGTCGACGAACCGCACGGCCTTCGGGGCCTTGAAGCGCGCGAGCCGTCCACGCACGAACTCGATCAGCTCCTCTTCCGACACCTCGCCGTCCTGGACCACGAAGGCGACGCCGATCTCGCCCCAGCGT
>JBKPGW010000160.1:0-3206 GCA_046729555.1 Actinomycetota bacterium
CTCGTCGGCAGCCGAGAGGCAGTTGACGATCGCAACCCTCGTGGGATCGGCCAGTGCCTTGAAGCGGGCCGCAAGCTCGTCGCGCTCGAGTTCGGTGAGCGGCTCCGTCTCGGGGCCGCAGCAGATCGCAGGTAGGAGGGCTATTGACTTCATCGACAAACTTCAATATAACATATCGACGGATTTCGATAAAGGAGGGTCGTGAAGGTGGAACTGAAGGACATCAAGGAGGAGGTGCGCGCGCGCTACGCCGCGGCGGCCCGCGAGACGGCTGCCGGCCGCGGTTGCGGCGGCCAGTCATGCTGCGAGGAGAACGGCTGTTGCGGCGAGGCCGGCCCGGATGCGTTCGGGGCAGCGCTCTACGACCCCGACCTGCAGAGCGAGCTTCCGGAGGCAGCCGTACTCGGAAGCCTGGGCTGTGGGAACCCAACCGCAGTCGCTGAGCTGCGTGAGGGCGAGGTCGTGCTCGATCTCGGGTCGGGCGGCGGCATCGACGTCCTGCTCTCGGCGAAGCGCGTCGGTCCAACGGGCCTGGCGTACGGCGTCGACATGACGGACGAGATGCTCGACCTAGCCCGGCGCAACGCGGACGAAGCAGGCGTAACGAATGCCGACTTCCTGAAAGGCGAGATCGAGAACATTCCGCTGCCTGATGCGTCGGTCGACGTCGTCATCTCGAACTGCGTGATCAATCTCTCCACCGACAAGCCACGCGTCCTGCGCGAGATCCATCGCGTCTTGCGACCAGGCGGCAGGCTCGGCGTCACGGATGTCGTAGCCGAGGACCGCTTGTCACCGGAAGAGCGCGCCGAACGCGGTAGCTATGTCGGCTGCATCGCCGGCGCGCTCTCTCGGAACGAATACGAGAAAGGATTGCGCGAGGCTGGTTTCGCCGACGTGACCGTGCGCTTCACGCATCGCGTCGCCGACGGCATGCACAGCGCGATCGTCCAAGCGCTCAAGCCTTGATCGACACAGAGAGGAGGTGCACGATGCGCACTTGTTGTGACGGCTGTTGCGGCGGAGACTGCTGCTAGACGTTGAAGCGGACGTTCAAGACGTCCCCGTCCTGAACCTCGTAGGTTTTTCCTTCGAGCCGCTGGAGGCCGCGACGCGCGGCCTCCGCGTGTGAGCCGGCCTCGACGAGGTCGTTCCAGCGGATCACCTCGCAGCGGATGAAGCCGCGCGCGAGGTCAGAGTGGATCGTCGCCGCCGCCTCGAGGGCGTTCTGACCGCGACGCAGCGTCCAGGCCCGCGTCTCCTTGTCGCTCGCCGTGAAGAAGCTGATCAGTCCGAGCTCGTCGGTCAACCGGCGCACGACTTCCTCCAGCGCCGAGGCACCTTCACGAAACTCGGCGCCCTCCTCCCCCAGCTCCGCGAGCTCGGCCTCCAGTTTGAGGTCGATTCCGTTCGGCCCGTTCTCCACCGCGAGCAACGGCTTGGTCGTCAACGGCTCGAGCTCCGCAGCCAAGTCGCCCGGCCAGTCGGCGAGCGTCCCGCCGGCGTCGACGTGAGCGAGCACGCGCTCCAGCTCCGCGACCTCCTGCTTCAGCTTCAGCTCGCCCGACTTCGCCTGCTTCGCGACGCGCTCGAGGCGCCGCTCGACGTGGTCGCGATCCGCGACGAGGAGCTCGAGCCGCAGCGTCTCCAGGTCATCTGCCGGGACACGCGTGCCGGAGAACCCGTCCAGAACGACAAGCAGCGCGTCGACCTGGCGCAGATTGCCGAGCAGCTCCGGCCCGGTGCCGCGCACCTCGACGACGCGGATGGCGGCAGGCGTCACCTTGCGCGGCTTGATCACCTCCGCGAGCTGCGTCAGGCGCGGATCGGGAATCGCCGCCATGCCGACGTCGCCCGTCGCTCGTGCGCCGGTCAGCGCGTGAAAGAGCGTTGACTTCCCGGAGCTCGGAAGCCCCACGATCCCCACCTCGAGCGCCACTACTTGCTCTTCGTGATCTGCTTCTGCAGCGAAACGAGGGCGCGATGCTGCAGCGACTTGATCGCACCCTCGGTCTTCTCGAGGATCGTCGCGACTTCGGCATTCGGCAGGTTGAACACGAACTTCAGCGTAAGCACCTGCCGCTGCTCCTGCGACAGCCCTTCGATCAGCTCGAGCATGCTCTGCCGCCCGATCGACTGGAACGCCGCGGCCTCGGCGGACGGCTCGGTCTCACCCGGCAGTTCGGGCACGTCCTCCTCCGGTTGCCAACGGCGTGACGCACGGAAGTGGTCCATCGCCAGGTTGTGCGCGATGCGGAAGAGCCAGGCCGAGAACGGCGCCGACTGCCAGCGGAAGCGGGTGATCGACTCCAGCATCTTCAGGAATGTCTGCGTCGTCAGGTCTTCCGCGTCATGCCGGTTGCCGACGCTCATGTGCAGGTAGCTGTAGATGCGGTCGAAGTGGAGGAGATAGAGCTCCTCGAGCGCTTCCCGCTCGCCCTGCTGCCCGCGCTCGACGAGTCGTCGCACGTCCTCGTTCGAATCCTTCGCAGGCGGCGCTGCAGCGCGAGTGGCTTCCTCGGCCATTACGCGGGAGATGCCCCCCGCGGCACCGCGACTAACTCGGGGTCGCCGCCCCGAACCCCACCCGGCTCTCCCGGGCGAAGCGCTTGACGTACACCACCCGCTGCAGGGCGATCGTGTATCGGCCGTCCTCGGCCTCCAGCGCGAGGGCGGCCTCGCCGGTGCCCGCCCGCAGGTCGGCCGAGCCGAGGGCCTGCTCCAGGGCATCCGCGCTCGCCGGCGTGATCAGTGCGCCCATGATCTGCCCACCGTCGAAGGCGACCTCGATCCGAACCCGTTCCGCCTCAGCCAGTGGAGACCACCTCCGAGAGCACGCCGTGGACGGAGTCGGGATGGACGAACGCGACCTCCAGCCCGAACAGGCCCTCACGGGGCGCCTCGTCGATCAGATCGGCACCGGCGTCGGCCAGTTCGGCGAGCGTCGCCCGCAGGTCGCTGACCTCGTAGGCGACGTGGTGCATCCCCGGGCCACGCTTGGCCAGGAAACGGCCGACCGGCGTGTCGGCACCCAGCGGCTCGAGCAACTCGACGCGCCCGTCACCGATCCGCAACGACGCCGCGCGCACGCCCTGGTCGTCGACCGTCGCGCGGTGCTCGACCTCCGCCCCGAAGAGCCGTTCGTAGGTGACCAGAGCCTCGTCGAGATCCGCGACCGCGACACCGAGATGGTGAATCCCCTGCAC